>NZ_BCPZ01000242.1:0-559 GCF_001950615.1 Candidatus Protochlamydia sp. W-9 | reverse complement strand
TTCATTTTGGATTGATTTACCAGGTTCTATAGTATGCCATCCAATAGATGATTCCTCCGACTATTTTAAAATAGCCCTACTTGTGAATTCAGTTTCATGACACTGATCATTTGTCTTAAGATATCCTCTGTATTTAATGAACTCTTCCAATCTCCTTACCACTCTTAATCCAGAAAGAGATGTGTCTACAATGATTTTCAAACTCTCCCTAGTAAACTCATCTACAATATTGAGTCATCTGGTTTTCTTTCCATTTGCAAGCCGATCCGACATAAAATTAAGGCTCCAAACTTCATTGACTTGTGAAGCTTTTATCCGCACAAGCCTTATCCCAACTCCTCGTCTTCGAGCTCCTCTTTTTCTAACTTTTAGTCCATTTCCTGATAAAGCCTAAAAAGCTTCTTATGGTTAATCTTAAAGCCCCTTTTTCAATACAAGAGGAATGTACCGATAACCAAATCGAGGTCTTTCAAAAGTCACTTGAATGAGTGCTTTCTCTTGTTCATTTCCTTGCCTTTTCTATAACTATCGCCCAACTGATCGATGAAATCCAACAATT
>NZ_BCPZ01000241.1:0-565 GCF_001950615.1 Candidatus Protochlamydia sp. W-9 | reverse complement strand
TTCATTTTGGATTGATTTACCAGGTTCTATAGTATGCCATCCAATAGATGATTCCTCCGACTATTTTAAAATAGCCCTACTTGTGAATTCAGTTTCATGACACTGATCATTTGTCTTAAGATATCCTCTGTATTTAATCAACTCTTCCAACTCTCTTACCACTCTTAATCCTGAAAAAGAGGTGTCTACAAACATTTTCAAACCTTCTTTAGTAAACTCATCTACAATATTGATTCATCTGATTTTCTTTCCATTTGCAAGCCGATTGGACATAAAATTCAGGCTTCAAACTTCATTGACTTGTGAAGCTTTTTTCGCGCAAGCCTTCCCAACTCCTCATCTTCAAGCTCCTCTTTTCTCACTTTTAGTCTCATTTCCTGATAAAGCCTAAAAAGCTTCTAAAGCTTCTTATGGTTAATCTTAACATCCCTTTTTCAATACAAGAGGAATGTACCGATAACCAAATCGAGGTCTTTCAAAAGTCACTTGAATGAGTGCTTTCTCTTGTTCATTTCCTTGCCTTTTCTATAACTATCGCCCAACTGATCGATGAAATCCAACAATT
>NZ_BCPZ01000240.1:0-139 GCF_001950615.1 Candidatus Protochlamydia sp. W-9 | reverse complement strand
TGCCGGAAATTTTTTAATTAATCTATTAGCTGGGATTATTGCTTATACTCACCAACCTAAAAAGCCATCGATAAACTTAGCAGAGCAGCATCGCTTATTGTTAATGGCTGCCTAAAAACCCAAAATTCAGGTTAATAGG
>NZ_BCPZ01000239.1:0-2834 GCF_001950615.1 Candidatus Protochlamydia sp. W-9 | reverse complement strand
TGGCTGCTCACTAAAAGGTTGGGGCGAGATAGGATGAGTGCTTTGCATGACTTGGCTATCCTTTGATTTAACAAAAATTCACGTCGTAAAGATACTATCAAAAAGAAACACTCCAATCAATTTAAAATTTGAAAAATTGAAAAATTTATTATAGAATTTTAACCAAAGAAGGGAGAAATCAGGTTGCTGGAGTTTGGTTTAAGTGTTAAAGCTTTTTTGAATTTAGCTTACCAATCAGCCAATTCAAAACTTTATCAAATAAAAAAATAGAACCTCTATTCAATATTTTACTTTTCAGTCCCATCTTGCCACAAATCTCCTAAATTCCCTTCGCAGCCAAGAAATGGCTCTTTTCACTTTCCACCTTTCTATAGCTGAAGCAATATCTGAAACGATCGATTACTCAATTTTTAGCATGTGCATAGCAAAGATTGTTATTTTTAATTTAATCCATTATATGTTCTCAAAGAATGCGAATAGCCGCCTGTTGGCTAAGAAAAGATAGGGGCGCCAAATCTTAATTGTAATTGCACTCAATTTATCTTTTAAATATACAATTTTAAACCAATGTAAAACAGTTTAAATTGGCTAAGCAAAAAAATGCTTATCGACTAGGATTTAGAAGTGAGTATTAATTTGCTTTTACTTGAACTCAAACTGTGTTATAGAAAATCTCTTCTTCGTCAAAAGATTGAATAAGTTTAGCTTTATTTAAATCGTTTTTAGCGCATAAATATAAATAGATTATTTTTCAATCTAGTAGATAAATGTCCATAAGTAACTTAAAGCTTAGGAAGAGGACGTATTTGACTTTCTTAACAATGATTTTACTTTTTAGAAGAAAAATCAATGAAAGCCTGTGTTAATTTTTTTTGAGTAGCTTTTTTAGAAATAAAAATAAAATCCATTAAAAAACTAATGTTTTTTAGAATAAAAAATGACTTATCCTCAAAAAAATTATTCATGATAAAATGAATATTTTTAGGTTTAAGAAAAAAATGGAAAAGCTAATTCTCACAAAAACTAACCTTGGATATTTTAACAGAAGCAGAAGCCATCGCTAAAATTCTAAAAATACCAAACCTTGTTTAATCTGGTAAAATTATCTAACCCAAACTTTCAAAGCTTACTTTATTTATGAGAGCCACCTTTCCTTTATTTCAATCTCATTTAGATCTCGCCCACGATTATTGGCGTAGGATCCTCCAGCCCAATGATCAAGTGATTGATGCAACATGTGGTAATGGGAATGATACACTTAAATTGTGCCAACTTCTCTTATCAAATGGGACTGGAAAGGTGTATGCATTTGACAATCAAAGTGATGCGATTGATAAAACAAAAGTATTGTTACGTGAGCACTTAAATTTAGATCAGTTTAAGCAAATTAATTTTATTTTAGGATGCCACTCTAAATTTTCCGATTATGTTTTACCTAATACAATTAAACTGATTGTCTATAATTTAGGGTATTTACCAGGCGGAGACAAGAAAAAAACGACACTCACTTCTACAACTTTACTAAGTTTGCAAAATAGCTTAGATTTAATAAAACCGGAGGGGGTGATTTGCATAACGTGTTATCCAGGTCACGCGGAAGGATTACTTGAAGAAAAAGCCCTTCTTAAGTTTGCTCTTAACCTTTCTCCTATGGAATGGAGTTGTTGTTATCATTCGTGGATTAATCGACGACAATCGCCAAGCCTATTACTTCTTCAAAAAACTTGCCAGCAATCTTTATATTACCCAAATCCCACAACCGTTTTATAACATAAAATTAAATGATTAACACCATTAAGAGCATTATGAGGGCTACTTTCTATTGGTAAACCGAAATGTTGAGCGATAGTATTTTTAGAAAGATTAATTTCTAAAGGAAAATGTTCATGCTTTTGTGTGTAAAACTTAAACTGCAATGCCCAATACATAGAAGCAAAATCTAGCCAATGATAGGGCCAGTGATATTTTTCCTGTGTATAAACATCAACAATTTGTGAAAAAAAACCCCTATCAAAGGCCGGATTTTGACAAATGTAAACAGCACGCCCTCTCTGTATTTTTAAATCATTAAATATTTGTACTATTTCCGATTTAACCACTGCCTCTTCTTGACCTAATAAAAGTTTTTCCCAAGTGAACCCATTAATTTCAATGCTTGCAAGATCTCGTTTCTCCCAAACCTCTAAAGGCTGTTTGATAATGCTTTGATAGGTCAATCTTTCTTCCCCAGTACGTACATCTATTACTTTAAAAGCTATCTCTAAAGCTCGATGGTGAAAAGAGTCTAAACCCGAAGATTCTATATCTAAAAAGATCGCAAGCATAATTTCAACATTTTAAGAAATAATTATTAGTGTTTTATTTATATCACTTAACCAATCAATTTGTAAGATCACTTTAATTTAAATCAGTGAAATATACCAAAAAGAAACATATTTAACAAATTTTTCGAATTTTCTTTGTTTTCATATTTTGATTGCAGTCCTCAATTTAATAAATAGAATTTTTTTGTTATTAAGCTGACGCGTTTGAGAGTAAAATCAAGTAAGTTTTTTAAATATCTCATTGTCTCCTTATTCGTCTAGACTAAAAAAATAATTGGTTTATAAAAACTTTCTAAATATTTTTTTGTTATACAATTATTTTTTGTCCTTGTATATATAAAGTTTTTTTAAATCTGAATGAACAACTTGGTAAAAGTAAGTTGTTCATAAACAGCATCTTTAAAAGCAACATAAGTCTCAATTTATTATATATATAATTCCGCACTATAGTATGAGATTTTCTTTACTTTCCCATTTGTTAGCGATGTTGCCTTCCATAATCCCGTAACC
>NZ_BCPZ01000238.1:0-172 GCF_001950615.1 Candidatus Protochlamydia sp. W-9 | reverse complement strand
TATAGCAATACATCTAATATGGACTGCAGCCAAGAATGAGGCTGTGTTCTTTGCATAACGGGTCGCTATTCCTCTCCAACGCTTCAAATGTAAAAATGCATTTTCCACCAAATGCCTTAACTTATAGAGATCTTTATCGTATTCTCGACCAGTTATGCGATTCTTTCGTGGA
>NZ_BCPZ01000237.1:0-139 GCF_001950615.1 Candidatus Protochlamydia sp. W-9 | reverse complement strand
ATAACCTGAATTTTGAATTTATCTCTTTGATAATAAATAAGAAGAATAAAATTTAAATGACAAAGGACCTCTGCATCATTTAAAACATTTGTTTTCCCAAGCTAATGTTTAATATGACATGAGAGGTCAAAATGGATTT
>NZ_BCPZ01000236.1:0-22649 GCF_001950615.1 Candidatus Protochlamydia sp. W-9 | reverse complement strand
TGCCGGAAATTTTTTAATTAATCTATTAGCTGGGATTATTGCTTATACTCACCAACCTAAAAAGCCATCGATAAACTTAGCAGAGCAGCATCGCTTATTGTTAATGGCTGCCTAAAAACCCAAAATTCAGGTTATTAAGAAAAAAGAAAAGGGTAACTGATGGAAACAAAATTCGTTGGGAGGATTTTTTAAAGATATTCCTTCGCTAGCACGTGCGCAAAACATGATTACAAACTTAAGAAAGCCGATTTTGAATAGAAAAATCAGGGATGACTTTTTCTGATATGAAAATGTTTTTACTAAAGATTTATTAAATATAATTGCAAAAAGTTTGAATTACAAAATTGGCTTTAAATTTCTTACTAGTACTTGTTTGCAAAGAAAATTAAATTAATAATGCTTTGAGAGGTATGTAACTAACTTGTGGATGAATTTCTAAAAACAATTTAATACGATTTTTTGCTCTATTCAAGGAACGCTTTGCACGTTCTTTATCCACGTGATTATCAGCCCTTTCCAAACGCATTTTAGCACGTTCATAAGACTGCTTCGCTCTTTCGACATCAATTTCTTGAACGGATTCAATTGCATCAGCAATAATTGTTGCACTGTTATGAGAAACCTCAATAAATCCAGTTGTTATGCCGAAATAAAGCTTTTGATGATCTTTACTGATAATTGTCAATTTCCCTGGCTGCAACAAGGCGATTACATTAGCATGATGTGCTAGCACTTCAAAGTATCCATCAGCGCCTGGTACATTCACAGAATAAACGTCTTCATTAAAGACATTTTTTTCAGAAGTTAAAATGGATAATGGATAAAGCATCTGTAATCACCCTAACGTTATTTCATTTGCTCAGCTTTTTCGAAAACTTCTTCAATTGTTCCCACCATATAAAAAGCTTGCTCAGGAATATTATCCATTTCCCCTTCTACTATCATTTTGAATCCTTTGATAGTATCAGGCAATTTAACAAAACGTCCTTTTTTTCCTGTAAACGTTTCGGCAACAAAAAATGGTTGCGATAAAAATTTTTGAATGCGACGAGCCCGAGAAACTGTTAACTGGTCTTCTTCAGATAATTCATCAATTCCCAAAATTGCAATGATGTCTTGCAAATCTTTATAACGCTGCAAAACTTTTTGCACCTGTCTAGCGACCTGATAATGCTCTTCACCTAAAACGTGGGGGTCTAAAATTCGCGAACTTGAATTTAAAGGATCTACAGCTGGATAAATACCCAGTTCCGCAATTTGACGCGAGAGAGTTGTTGCAGCATCTAAATGGGGAAAAATACTAGCTGGTGCTGGATCTGTATAATCATCTGCTGGAACATAAATCGCTTGGACTGAAGTAATAGAACCATGCTTTGTCGAAGTGATTCGTTCTTGTAAACTTCCAATTTCACTTGCTAAAGTTGGCTGATAACCGACAGCGGACGGCATTCTACCTAGCAACGCAGAAACTTCTGACCCTGCTTGAACAAAACGGAAAATATTATCAATGAATAAAAGGACATTTTGATGCTCTTGGTCTCTAAAATGCTCTGCCATCGTTAATCCTGTTAAACCTACTCGCATTCTTGCCCCAGGAGGTTCGTTCATCTGGCCAAATACGAGACTAGTCTTAGAGAGAATACCGGACTCTTTCATTTCTAACCATAAATCATTTCCTTCTCTTGTTCTTTCCCCGATTCCGCAAAAAACAGAATAGCCTCCATGATGGGTGGCAATGTTATGAATTAATTCCATTACAATGACTGATTTACCAACTCCTGCCCCTCCAAACAATCCAACTTTCCCTCCTTTTGTATAGGGACAAAGAAGGTCAATAACCTTAATTCCTGTTTCAAAAATGACTCCCTGCGTATCTTGCTCTTCGAAAGTGGGGGAAGCTTTGTGAATAGGAGAAATTTCAGCGTTTTCGATAGCTCCCATTTCGTCGATCGGTTGACCTAGGACATTAAGGAGCCGACCAAGTGTTGGACTTCCCACAGGAATAGAAATAGGAGCTTCAGTATCAAAGGCTTGGGCTTCTCTCACCAAACCATCTGTAGATGATAGGGCAATACAACGAACTTGGTTATCTCCTAAGTGCATCGCAACTTCCGCAATCAGTTCTCGTTGATCTTTGGGATCAATGATTTTAATCGCATTTAAAATGTTTGGAAGCTGCCCAGGAGGAAACTCGATATCTAATGTGGGACCTACAATCTGTTTGACTTTTCCTACCGCCATCATTTGCCTTTTATTTTTATTTGAGCCTTTTCTATTGAGTTTCTTCAATGATTCGAAAAATTCACAAAGGAAAGCGCTATATTGTCTCGTTTACTATTCTTTTACTATTCTTACTTTAATCCTTCTGCTCCAGAAGTAATTTCTAACATCTCTTTAGTGATGCCTGCTTGTCGTACTTTATTACGAACCAAAGTTAATTTTTCAATCATATCATCCGCATTTGATGTGGCTGCCTTCATCGCAAAGATGCGTGCAGCTAATTCTGAAGCATAAGATTCATTTAAAATTGACTGGAATTTAGTCATACAATAATTAAATAAGATTGCTCCATAAATCTGCTTAGGATTTGGCTCAAAAATATAATCTACGGGGGATTTTTCAGATTTAGGAGAGATTTGCTGAATATTTAAAAATTTCTCAACCATAACTTTACGAGTCATCATTGTCACATAATGCGTATAAACAAGCCAAATTTCATCCAATTCTCCAATTAAAAACCAGCTCAACAATTGATTTGCAAAAGTTTTTATTTGATGTGATGTTAGTTTTTCTCCCCATTCACCAAATTCGAATCGAATGTTCCAAGGTCGTTTTTTATAATAGGCGGTTGCTTTTTTGCCGACTAAAATTAGCTCAACTTGCTCTTGAGCATATGTTTTCAGAAATTTATTAGCGGCTGAGAAAATATCTTTATTATAAGGCCCCGATAATCCCATATCAGCTGCTACAATTACAACACCAACTTTCTTAACTTCACGCTGCTCTAACAGAGGGTGTTTAATATCTTGTGTTATTTGACTCAAACGATCTAAAATTTCAGAAAGTTTAACGACGTACGGCTTAGCTTGTTTAACTTTTATTTGAACTTGGTGCAAACGAGAAGCTGCCACCATTTCCATTGCTTTAGTCAGCTGCTGAATGTTTTGAATGGACTGTAAACGCTTACGAATTTCTCTTAAACTAGCCATCTTTTATTATTCCCCATCTATATTTGATAGCGTAACTTAAAATCAGATTTAAATTTCGTCACAGCTTCGTTTAATTGCTCCATCGTTTTTTGATCTAAATCAAGGCTTTGTTCAATCGAATTAGAAATATGAGGATGATTTTCATCCATGAATAGATAAAATTCATTTTCAAAATTTTTGATAAAAGAGAGAGGAAGATCATCCAAGAATCCCTTCGTTCCTGTAAAAATAATCATCACTTGCTTGGATAATGAAATAGGTTTGAATTTGTCTTGCTTTAAAACTTCTATCATTCTTTCACCACGGACAAGCTGAGCTTGCGTTGTTTTGTCCATTTCAGAACCAAATTGAGCAAACGCAGCTAACTCACGATATTGAGCTAAATCTAAACGTAGACTTGCTGCAACTTTTTTCATGGCTTTCGATTGAGCCTTTCCACCAACTCTAGAAGCTGAAATTCCCACATTAATAGCTGGACGCACACCTGCGTAAAAAAGATCAGACTCTAAATAAATTTGGCCGTCTGTAATAGAAATAACGTTTGTAGGGATATAGGTCGTCACGTCATTCGCTTGAGTTTCAATGACAGGTACCGCTGTCAAAGATCCCCCACCTAATTCAGCGCTTAATTTAGCGGATCTTTCAAGTAAACGAGAATGTAAATAAAAAATATCTCCCGGATAGGCTTCACGGCCAGGAGGTCTTCTTAAAAGAAGAGCTATTTCTCGATAAGCTTGTGCATGTTTAGAAAGGTCATCATAAAAGCAGATCACATGCTTACCATTGTACATGAAATGCTCACCTAATGCCGTTGCTGAATAGGGAGCGACGTACTGTAACGCTGCGGGATCAGAAGCTGTGGCAGCTACAATTATCGTATATTTCATTGCATCATGTTCTTCTAGGATTTTGACAACTTGAGCAATTGTAGAAGATTTTTGCCCAATCGCTACATAAATACAACAAACTCCCGTATTTTTTTGATTAATGATTGTATCAAGAATAACAGTCGTTTTTCCTGTTTGTCTATCTCCAATGATTAATTCTCTTTGGCCGCGTCCAATAGGGATCATAGAATCAATGGCCTTAATTCCTGTTTGAACGGGTTCATTCACAGGTTTTCTTTGCACAACTCCTGGCGCTGAACTTTCGATTGCTCTAAATTCTTTTGTTTCAATTGCTCCTTTCCCGTCAATTGGTTGTCCCAAAGCATTAATGACACGCCCTAGCATTTCCTCACCGACTGGAACTGAAGCTATTTTTCCTGTTCTTTTGACGATGTCTTGTTCACGAATATTTCGATCGGAACCTAAAATGATGACTCCCACATTATCGATTTCAAGGTTCAAAACAATTCCTAATGTTCCATCAGGAAATTCAACAAGTTCTGACATCATCACATCATCAAGACCCCAGACGCGCGCAATTCCATCTCCTACATACAAAACACGCCCAGCAGATTCAAATTTTAAGGAGAGATCTTCATGATATTTTTCAATTTCTTGTTGAATGACCCAAGATACTTCTTCAGGATTTAAACGCATTCTCTCTCCTAGACCTTAGCCGTTAATAAGCTAACTTTTAGTTTTGCAAGTCTTTTCTTCACACTGTTATCAAAAATTTGATGATCCATGATCAGAATCATCCCTCCAACTATATCTGGATTGACAACATTTTGAATTTTAACTTCTTTCTGATAAGTTTTTTGTAGTTTTATTCGAACTTTTTCTTGAAGTGTGTCACTCACGGAAACAGCAGTTAACAAGCGAACTTCTAAAATTCCCAACCGTTTTTTAGCTAAGCGATGATATTCTTTTCTGATATCCACAATGTATTTAAAGCGATTTTTTTCAATTAACACGAACAGAAAATTTAAAATAGTTTCATCTAAACGATCTTTAAACAAGCGTTGAAGGAGGCTCTTTTTTGTTAAAGTACTGAGGTGAGGATCAAATAATAATTCTTTTAGCTTAGGAATGGTTTCCAATATCCCCACAAACTCTTCTAAAGCCATCAAATGGCTTTTGATTTGTTCTGGATTTGTTGCAATATCTACTAAAGCTTTTGAATATCTTAAAGAAACAACTTTAGCTATCATCGGATTTCAACTTGCTCTATAGCTTCTTCAACTAATTTTTGATGTTTACTTATATCTACTTTTTCATGGATAAGCTTTTGTGTAATAGCGAAGGAGATATTAATGACATCTTTTTTCAATTGCTCTTTAGCTTGAGCTAACTCTAGCTTCATTTCCTCCTGAGCATTATTCAAAAGAGAAGTTACTTTTTGGCGAGTTTCTTGCTCAATATCATGAGCAATATCTCTTCCTTTAACAACGGCTTCTTGAATTCTGCGACGAGCTTCAGCATCAATATCATGTAACTTAGCTTTATACTCTTCAGAAAGCTTTGTCACTTCTTGTTTTTGATTTTCGATTTTATCAAATTCTGATTTAATCAGTTGCTTTCGCTCTTCTATTAAATTAAGAAGACGTTTCCAAACGAACTTTTTTAAAAAACCTAGCATAATTAAAAAAGCGATAATTTGAGTTAAGATTTGCTCAATTTCAAAATTCATAATTAAATTATGCCATTTTTTCTAAAACAACGAAGAACACAATTAAAGCATAAATTGTTAGGGCTTCAATCAAAGCAGCGCCAATAATCATTGTCGTCAAAATTTTACCAGATGCTTCAGGTTGACGACCTATAGCTTCCATTGCACTACTCACAGCACGACCAAGACCAAGACCTGATCCTAATGCTGCAAGACCGACTGCAAATGGAGCAGAGAGAGCTAATGCTGTTCCAATACTCATTGTTTTCCTCTTTCTTATTTTAATGTAAATGCTTTTCAGAGCTGGATTTCGTGCTAAATGCATGAGTTTAGCAACGATTAAATATATGCAAAAAAAGAAGGGTATTTACTTTTTTGCTATCACGAACTTTAACTATTCAATTAATAGCAAAAAAATCAGTTTTTTTCACCTTCTTTGTGCATAGATAATAAAATATAGACCGTACTTAATAAAGTAAAGACTAAAGCTTGCATAAAGCTTGTAAGTAAGCCCAGAAACATAAAAGGAAGTTGCAAAGGAATGCCTACAAATGTCTCAACAGAAGAAATCATGACAACTCCCATTAAAACAAATGTTCCTATTAAAATATCTTCTCCAAGCACGTTTCCAAATAAACGTAGAGCAAGAGTAAGGGGGCGAGAAAGCTGTGAAATGATTTCCAAAGAAAACATCAAAGGAGCAAGGAGCCACTCTAGCATACTTTTGGGCGAGCCAGCCAAATGATATAAAAAACCAAAAATTCCCATATTTCGTATATTCAAGAATTGAACTAAACAGAATACACAAATCGCCAAAGCTGCGGTAATATTCAAACTAGACGAAGGCGCTTTCATTAAAGGAACCATTCCAAATATATTCATAGTAAAAATGTAGATAAATAGCGTTCCTAAAAACGGAATGTAGGCTTTTCCTTCAGGACCTAATACTTCTAATATTAAATGACTAAATTTCTCCACTGCGATTTCTAATAGATTCTGAAATTTCGATGGGATAATTTCTTTTTTTCGCGCACCTAAATAGGCCACTAAAGAAATGAGACTGGCAACGAGAATGGCAAAAATGATATTTTCCCAACGATGTAAAAATTGCGCCCAAGTTGTATGTTGAAAACGATGATAGAGCACGGAAATAAAATTAGGTAATTCTGGTATTCGATTTTCAATCGGTTCGTGAGCATTAGCAAGCCAGAATAAATATTGCCCCATAATCATGCTGACGATCCTATTTTTTCTTTTACTTTTTCAAAAATTATTTTAGCAATTCCCAATATAAAAATTGCAATAAAGAGAAGCGAAAACCCACTCATCAAACTAATGGCAGAAAAAAATTGAGTTTTTATTAACCAATATCCTGTTAAATAAATTAATGGAAATTTAATTCCCATCCAAGTGTAAAATTTTAATACATTTAGTGAGGTTAATTTTAAATATTCTTCTAATAACATTTTAAGAAAGTAGATATTCAGACAAGCCCAACATGCTCCACTTAAAATACCGAGACTAGTGCTTAAATCTATGTAACAGTAAACAGAAAGACTAGCTAAAATCGCTAAAAATAACGTCATCTTAATGAGTCGAAAAATAAAATTAATCTCCATTACCAAACCGTTTAATCATTCGATATAATTCTCTGAAACCAGCTACAAAACCTAAGAATAGTCCGATATAGGTTAAATAAGGAGTTGTTTCCAATTTTTTATCCAACCACCCCCCAATTAACCATCCAATGATAGGAGAAATAGCCAAAACGAAAGGGATTGTCATATAGACTCCGATTTGTGTCCACTTTGGCTTAGTTTCATTCGAATCATTTTCTGAAATTTTTTTGTCTATCAGAAATACACTCCCCAGAAAGTTTTTTTAGGTGAATTATATAATCAAAAGTGCAAAAACAAATGCAAATAATGCAAACGATTCAATAATTCCAATTGCAGCAAAACATTTACCATACACGGAAGGCTGTTTAAGAGAGGCTTGAATCCCTGTCGCGCATACCTTGCCTTGATAAATAGAGGAAAGTCCAATTGCTAATCCAGAAAAAATCCCAATTGCAATAGCAGAAAAAGGAGATAGCGTTCCTGCTTGAATTGCACGGCTCATTTGTAACATAAGCAAAAATCCATAAATAACTTGAGAAGAAGGGGCTGCAGCCATCCCAATAAACTTACCATGCCCTTCTTCAGTTCGACTCATGGCTGCATGAGAAGCTGATCCTGCAATCCAACATCCAATACTGCATCCCATACTACTCAATCCTAGTGCCATTGCAGGGCCAACCATATTAATATCCATTGAAAACTCCTATTGATTTACTCGATTTTTAATAATTTAAGTGGTTGAAATTTTTTTCCTCCCCCCTCAAAAGAGTAGTGATACCACTCTAAAAAGTTAAGTCGCAATCCATGAATTACTCCTCCCATTGTTCCCAAAATCAAATTCACAAAATGGGCAATCATAACCAAAAAGAAAGAAGCTAATAAGGGTAATCCACTGGCAATTTCATTGACTGTCGCACCCACAACAGCTCCGGCCAGAGCCAAAGCATAAAGACGTAAATAAGATAAGACATCGGCAAAAACTTGAATTAAAACTGTGATTTCAAAAATTCCCGTCCACCCATTTTTCCAAATAGAGGTTATCCACGCAAAAGCAATACCCCCTATCATAAATTGTAAGCCTATTTTTCCCCCTTCATTCAAATCCACATTTCCAATAAAATTAAGAAAACTTGGAGTTTGAAGGTGAGAAGGGAAATAAAGGTAAGCCCCAATCAGAAATGCGGCCCACCCTAAATTTGGAATGTTGCGCAATCCATAGCGCAACAACGATAGCAAAAGATGAACGACACCAATAAATAAAGCCAATTCAAACATAATTGTATCACTGATCATACTTAAAATAACTGGGCCTTTACTTGGCTCCCAATCTGGGATAAACGAAACAAACTCATGAGCATCAGCATGATTTGCTAATGTAGGATATGCTTGAAGCCATTTTTGGTAAGTACTATCCTGATGAGCAATGTGATAAGCAATTTTTTTCTTTGATAACCATTGTACGAGAGAAATTTTACGTATGGGATTATTGATATCGATTTGCATCCCAAAAAACGAGGTCATTAAAGTCCCCCATACAATACATCCTACACATAAAATAGTAAAAAGATTCAGTAAACGTTTACTTAAACCTTTCAAATCAGGATATTTGTAACGAAGAAAAAGTGCTAAAGCTAAATAAATAAATCCGTAACCTGCATCACCGATAATAAAAGCAAAAAAGAGCGTAAAACACCAAAGAACCCAATTTGAAGGATCATGATCTGAAGGTGACGGTGTATCATAAATATTAACTAAATCTTCTCCCAATCTACTAAAACCACTATTTTCTAAATAAGTAGGAATAACATCTGAGGCTTCAATTGCCACTTCATCAATATAGACATTTAAAGCTTTCGTGACTTTTTCTATTTGATCAACTTTGTTCGCCGGCACCCATCCTTCAACAGCGAATAGTAAACCATCCATCGTTTGTTGAACATAGGTCTGTGCGTGATTAAGATGATGACTATTAAGTTTATCTACTAGGGCATGATGCAAAAATTCATTGTATTTTGCTAACTCTTTAAGTTGATGATCAATTCGTCTTCTTTCTGAATTTGCTTCAATTAATTGTTGATTTAAGTTTTGCAAAGATCGATCGATCTTAATTTCAATGAGTTTATCATAAGAAACTGATTGTTCGTTAATAGCAAAGTAATAATCCAAACCTTGGTTTGAAGAGATATAAATCAATTCATCAGGCGGATCTTGTTCTTTAAACGCACTAGAGCGTGCAACAAAAAATTGAATTTTTCGTTTCCCTTCATTTTCAATGAAATAAATATCTTCTAAAGAAAAATTCCCAAAAATTTCAATCCGTGACATTTCTAATCTTAATACACGTATTTCTTCTTGTTTTTTCTCACTTTTTTTACATAACGAAAGAATATTTTCTACTATCGTGTTTGAGTTTAAGGATTGATAATTTTCCTCTTGTTCAACGAAAGGTAAGCCACGCAAAATTTTTATTGCAGTAGTCAATTTTTCTACAGCTTCAGGGATATCTCGGTTTGAAGTTTGGCAAGGATCAATAAAGTGAATAAACCCAAGTTTTTGAGCTTGTTGAAAAAAAGATTTTTTTTCATCTGCTAATCCAAGAAATAAGAATTTTTTAACATCTTTACGCATGTTTGAATTCCTTTTTGGAAAGAGTCAAAAGAAAAGCTTTCTTATTCGCTTCAATTTTTGTTTTAGCAACTTTTGCTCGAGAAACAGCAGCTAATTGCTGATCCCCTAAGAATACTTTAATTATACGAATATTCTCAATAGCTCGAGGAATCAAAATTTTCTCAAATAAATTCACTCTAATCGAGACTTCACGGAGTTCGCGCTCTAAAGCTTGTTTTTGCTCTGTCGTAATCTTAATTTGCTCTCGTAATTCAACTAAAGAACGTAGGCCTAAAACGGCTGCATCAATCCACGGAGATGTTTCAAATAAGCTATATGTGAAAGCTTCAAATTCGATTCCCTCAAAATAAGGAATTTCTACCCCTGCAATATTTTCATACCTTTTAAAAACTGTTTTCAATTGTATAGCTTGCATCGGATCAATTGTCGTTTTGATCGCTAAAAGCGAACTGAACATGTTAACTGCGTCTTGTTTTTTCCCCATTAAGTCTTCGAGGCGATGAATTTCAATGCGTGTTTCCTGAATAACCGACTGAAGCATAGCTTTTTTAAGCTGTAAAGTTGGCAAATACTTTTCTAATTGTACAAGTTGCATTTGTTGGTCACGCAACTCATTTTTTGTTAATTTGACATCAGCCACAAATCACCCCTCAATCACTTACTTATTTGAGTAATTTCTGGCCAATATTTAGAAATAACACTTTCCTTAATACCAACTTCGCTTGCTTGAAAGCATTCTGCTAACGTTTCCCACCCAAGGTCTAAAGCTTTTTCTAAAGTATAATTTACTTCTAAATTCATCATCCTTTCTTCAAATAAATGAGAATAAGTAAGAAGCTTTTCATCCCACTTAGAAAGTTTAAAACCCATAGCTTGCCGCTCTCTTGCTTTTTTGGATTCAGCATACAAACGAATCATCGCATTGGCTAAATCACCATGATCATCTCGAGTGACTTTCCCAATTACAAGTTGTTTTAGACGAGATAAAGATCCAAAAGGATCTATTTTACCATGGTGTAAATAAAACTGTCCTTCAGTGATGTAACCCGTATTATCAGGAACTGGATGAGTCACATCATCTCCAGGCATTGTAGTTACCCCAATAACTGTAATTGAACCGCTATCTTCGATAGAGACTGCTTTTTCATATCGAGATGCCAAATCAGAATATAAAGAACCTGGATAACCTCGATTAGAAGGGACTTGGTCCATCGTAATTGCTATTTCTTTAATTGCATCTGCAAAAGCAGTCATATCTGTTAATAACACTAAAACATTTTTACCATCTGTTGCAAAACGTTCAGCGCATGCAAGAGCCATATCTGGTACAAGTAAGCATTCAACAGCTGGGTCAGTTGCTCGATGAATAAACATCACAGTTTTATTAATTGTTCCGGCTGTTTCAGCATTTTCAATAAAAGCTTGATATTCTTTAAAGGTTAATCCCATCCCACCAATTATGACGACATCTGCATCAGTTTGATTCGCAATACGCATAAGAAGGGCATTATATGGCTCTCCAGGAACTGAAAAAATGGGAATTTTTTGAGATTTGACTAGGCAATTGAAAACATCAATCATAGGAATATTTGTTCGGACCATATCTCTTGGAACAATTCTCTTAACAGGATTGAAAGAAGTTGATCCAATATCAATTGACTCTCCTATAACTTGAGGTCCCCCGTCAATAGGTAATCCAGTTCCACTTAAACGCCTTCCAAGTAAAGTGTCTCCATAAACTGCTTGCATTTGTCGATTTAAAAAAGTGACTTGATCACTAGTTGAAATCCCACGTGTCGTCTGAAACACTTGTAAGGTTACTTGATCTCCGTCGATACGGAGTACGGAAGCATAAATATTTCTTCCATCTTTTAAATCTATACGTGCTAGCTCACCGAGACTAACTCCTTCAGCTGTTATCGTAATAAGGTTCCCACGCATATTATTGATTCGATCATAAACAATTTTCATATGATGGTATCCTTTAATTATTTCCGAGATTGTTGTTCGATAATGCTTTTAATTTCTGCAAATACCTTTCGGTATTGTTCAGTATCAAAAGAAATAAAATTCATGTTTTTAATACGATTTTGTAAATCTAAGAAAAATTCACGAGCTTGATCATGTGTATGAAAATCGAAAGTTGTGTCAAAAATTTGATTAATTAATTGAAACAAAGCTATTTGCCTTTTTAACGGGCAATAAGCATCTTCTTTGTCAAAAGCATTTTGCTGTAAATAACTAAAATCATAAAGCTCAGCTTTGAGATAAGTAAGCATATCTTTCATCGATATTCCCTCTTCTCCCACCACTTCCATTCGCTTTCCAATTTCATTTCCATTAAATAAAATATGCCGAGCTCGCTTAACCATTTGATCCCATCCATCAACTTGATGGCTAAGTTCATTTCCAACTGTGTCAACATACTTAGACCAAGATAATAATGGATCTATTGCAGGGTACCGTCTTGAATCAGAACGAGCTCTTGATAGCCCAAGAAAAGCACCTACCACCGATAAAGTTGCTTGCGTCACAGGTTCCTCGAAGTTTCCTCCTGCAGGTGAAACTGCTCCTCCAATCGTAATAGAGCCTGGTTTACCATGACGAAGAGAGACCACACCAGAACGCTCATAAAACTCTGCTATTCGGGAAGATAAATAAGCGGGAAAAGCTTCCTCTCCTGGAATTTCTTCTAATCGTCCGGACATTTCACGCAAAGCCTGAGCCCATCTGGAAGTTGAATCAGCTAAAACTAGAACATCCAACCCCATCTGTCTATAATACTCAGCTATGGTAATACCCATATAAATAGATGACTCTCGAGCGGCAACAGGCATAGAGGAAGTGTTGCAAATAATCACTGTTCTCTTCATTAGTGCTTCGTCAGTATGGGGATCAATCAAATGCGGAAACTCTCTTAATACTTCAACAACTTCTCCTGCACGTTCTCCACAAGCTACAAATAAAACAATGTCCACTGCCGCATATTTAGAAAGATGATGCTGCAAAACAGTCTTACCAGCTCCAAATGGCCCAGGAGTACAAAAGGTACCCCCTTTCATTAAAGGAAATTGTGTATCTATAATCCTTTCGCCGGTATCCATCATCTTAGTCGGCTTAATTTTTTCTCCATGGATAAGGGCATTTTTGACAGGCCATTTTTGAACCATGGTAAAAGAATGTTCTTGGCCGGATTCATCTATAGCTTTGGCAACAACTGTATCAACAGTGTAAGAACCTGAATTTATTACCCATGTTAAGCGATATTTTCCATATAATGAGAATGGAATCATAATAAAGTGATGAAAACGACCCTCTTTTGTTGAACCAATCCGATCTCCTCTGAAAAGAACATCCCCAACCTTAGCAGAAGATTCAAAATCCCATTTCCTTTGACGATCCAGCGCAGGTAAATAAATTCCTTTTGGTAAAAAGAGGCCAGCTTGATCAGCAACATCCACTAAAGGATTTTGCAGACCATCAAAAATCGAACTTAAGAGACCCGGGCCTAATTCAGCTTCTAACAAATCTCCTGTAAAACTAACTAAGCTATCTAAACGAACTCCTTTTGTATCTTCAAATACTTGAATTTTAGCTTGATTACCAAGAATTTCAATTACTTCCGATTTTAGTTGAAGGTTGTCCACATGAACCATAGCCACTTCACCTTGTCGAATATTTCCTTCAAATGTAACTTGCAGTAAGTTTCCAAAAGCTTTAACAACTTTTCCTTGGGCTTTTTTTTCTTTTCTAGTCTCTAAAGTTTTCATGCTATGTTTCCCTCACAATCCTATCGATGATTTCTTTTCCCTTCTGTTTGTCTAATTCAAACCATTTTTCAAGGATGACAAGCTGTATGGTATAAGCTAAAATTCGATCGATCGAAAATTTGTCATTTTCTTCTACCGTTTTCTCAATATATTCAATACGGTATTGATCCAAAGCTTTCTCTAAATCAAATGGATGATCAGCAAAATTCTCAAAAATTTCTTTCAAATTTAGAAATTTTTCTGGCAATTCAAAACTTCTCGCATCTTTTTGAGCAAGTAATTGAGCAATCAAGTTCTCTTCGGGGTCTTCATATTGCAGTTCGATACTCAAATCTCTTCCTAACTTTTTAGCACGATATCCTGTCCACACCAATCTCAATTCTCTTTCAAAACTGAAATAGTTTTTTAAAAAAAGATTTTTTTCTGATCCAGCTTCTTGAAAAAATTTTGCTAATAAAAATGAAAAATGATGAATTCGTTCTTTTTTACTCTCATATTTAAGCATAAAATCATAAACATAAGAGGGCAATCCAACTTGAGTTGCTAAAGCTTCACTAATTTCCAATGAGTTTAATTCTCCTCGTGGATCTAAAGGTTCGCCTAACCAATAAGAGCGTAAATTTAGAATATCGTAATAATGTCTAATGAGTTGAATTTTTTGATAATCTTTTGTAGAAAGATTATCCTTTAGCAATCTCTCAAGTTCTTCAAATGTTATCTCAGGGGGGGCATCGAACGAGAGTGGCGAAAGTGAAACTCCAACGTAATAATAATTAGCCATGAATAAAACCACCTCACTGGCTAAAAATTAACTGTCGAAAATCTTTTCTCACGTAATTGGCAAGAAGTTCTTTAATTGTTTGATCGCTTAAATCCACGGTCATTTTTTTACCATGCAATTTTATTTGAGCTCCTCCAGCAAATTGACCAATCTCTAAGGGTTTTCTTTTTAATTTTTTTCGCACACCATCTAAAAGCAGTGCACTCACATCATCTGCGGAAACAGCACGAGGAATAACAACGGTTAAGTCCGTGTTTAATCCGTCTCTATCGATGGCTTTTACTATACCATTGATTAGCTCCGCTATTAATTTAGGATCCGAAAGCTGTTTTTCTAGAACACTTTGCAATTCTTCATTAAATAAATGATATTCGATTTCTTGTTTGAGAGATTCAATAGTTTGTTTTGAAGCCTGTTGCAAAGAAGAATGAAAAACATTTCGCTCTTGTTCGATCTGCCCTTTAGCTTGTTTAATATACTGCTCAGCATGCTGCTCAGCGTTAGCGATAATTTCTTTGGCTCGCAAATGAGCAGCTTCAATAATTTTTCGAGCCTCTTCCTGCGCAGGTTCAATTGTTTGGTGTCTTATTTTATCACAAATTCGTTGAATTTTTTCTTGTCCTTGCTCAAGTGATTTCATTTGCCAACCAGAAAATTAATAATTTAGATTTTAATATTTATGCACCAAACCTGTAGATAAGCACGTAAACATAAACGGATCAATAAACAAACTTTGCTTATTGCTTAAAAAAGAAGCTCAAAAAAAGAATTTTTTTTTAAAAGATTCGTCAATTTGTGCAAATTTTTCGCCGGTTTGGTTTCAACTAACTAAAATAAACAGAGTTGCTATCCCTGGTTACTCTAGCGGATTAGAGATGTAATTTTCAAGCGTTTTATCCAATAATTATTCAAAAGTTCGTTTTTGTCTATTTTAAGAAATAGCTTATGAAAACAAATGCATAAGGGAAAATTAAAAATAGAGATTAGATTAAGATGCATTACTATTGGAGAAATAAAAAAACAAAGGTTGGCTGCCTATTCTACCCAACAAGACAAAACTAAATTTATAATCATGTTTAGTTTAAATTTACTTATCTGATTGGTTTTCTAAACCACTACTTAAAAATTTCTTCACATGTAAAACCTGAGTCATTATATTGATTTACTCTGACAAAGTTGATTTCAAGTTGGTTCAAATTAAATTGACTGCATAAACATTTGTTAGTTGCTTTCTATTTTTCAAGTTATGGGGGATCATGAAAAAATTAGCATTTTTTGTTTTATGTCTAAGCTGTTTGTTAGCAAAAGTATCTATTTTATCTGCAACACCTTCTAATCTTTCTTCTTCGACAGAATCAATGGACAATGGAATTGTTCTTTTTACACCCCCTTCTGGTTGGAGAATGGCTGACCCCAAAATACTCCCAGAAAGAGTCAAATTAATGGTCGTAGGGCAAGGTCCTTCTGCATTCCCCCCTTCCATGAATTTGAGTTTAGAACCTTATTCAGGATCGCTTAAGCAATATCTTAAAAGTGTAAAAAACACTAATATGGCTCAAGGGTATCAATGGAAAGATTTAGGAACAATTCGTACAGAAGCAGGTAATGCCAGCTTATCTCAGGTTGATACTAAATCTGAATGGGGTAGTGTAAGACTTATGCATGTGATCCTTTTAAAAAATGGAGTCATTTACATTTTAACAGCCTCAGCATTGCAAGATGAGTTTTCTCAATTTTACAAAGATTTTTTCAACTCTATGCGTTCTTTGCGAGTTGCGAAAGAAGCATTTGAAATGATCGTTAATACACAGCAAAGAACTCAACTCAAAAATGCAGCACAAAAAGTCAAAAATCAGTGGGAAAAAGAACTCTCACAAAATATTAAAGATAATTCAAATGACACTTTAGAAAATATAAAAGAACAAACTTTTACAAGTAAAAATTTCCAAGCTAGTGTTTGGATACCTTTTAAGCACATGATTAACCAAAAATATAATGAGATGGGTGCTGAATGGCAATCACTTCTTTTGAAACAAGTCGAAGATGACCTTTTTGAAACATCCGTCAACTAAATTAAAACGATAACATTTAAATAATGATATCAGGAGGAAAAATGAATTTTTTAAATAAGTGGATCGTAATCATTACAGCCATTGCCATGACAGGTTTATCTAACCAACAATTAGAAGCTGTTACCTACGTTACAGATACTGGTGGATATGCGTATGATGAGTCAAGAACAGCTACTAATTTAGCTCCTGCAATTGCTCTTGGAACAGTAGCCATCGTTGGTATTATTGCTATTGCTGTGCAAAACTCTCATCATTCATCTTCATCCCATTCATCTTCTAGTAGCCATACAAATACAGGGTATTACAGCCATTCCCAATGATAAATTATTTTCATCTAGCGCAAAAAATCATGTTCTTTTGCGCTATTTTTAACCTCAGCTCTTGCTCACAAGCTTCTCGACAATGGCAATACCACCCAGTCTTGACTGACTCTCCTCGTTTTAATTTTGGAAGGTTATTTTTACCCGCAAACTCAGATCCTGCACGGCTCACAATGGAAATCGTGAAAGGAAGGTCGGGAATTCGACTCTATTTAAATATCCTTTTTTTACAGGCTCCACCTTGTAAAGAAGACCCCACCCTTACAAAAGTTGACCTTTTTTTTGAAGATAAAATCATTTCCCTTTATCCTCAAATTCTTCAAGGGGGGCAAAAGTTACTTTTTTCCTCTAATGACACAAATTACATCATTCAGACTTTATTAGATAATTTACCTTTTACAATTAAATTTGGAAGGCATGAACTTTATATTCCCTTAGAAAATTTTTCTAAAAGTTATAATAAATTGATGTCTCTTACTGTTGAAACCTATCCTCCTACTTACTAGAAAAGATAATTTCTCGGAAAATTTAGAGCTTTTAAAGCCTACCTAATTAATCATCCTTTATTTTATGCTGAAGAATCGTTAAATAAAAAGATTGCTAAAATTTATTTTTTAATAGATAAAAGATCCGTAAAAACCTGAACAAAAAAAAGACAAATTTACCAGTAGATCTTCTTTTTAACCGCTTTTAGCAATACAATTAAAAAAAGATCTAAATGTTGGATGGTAAAAGTTTTTTAGTTGAAATTATTATAAATTTGAGTTTTAGATTTACTTTCTTGAAACCCAACGTCTCGGTAATTTATAAAAATTTGTTCAAAAAAATATTAATTTCTATTTTCAAGGACTAATTTTTCATATATCAATGCGAATGATTCAAGAAGAATGATCTAGTTTATAAGCAGATTTCTGCCTTGATCATTTAATGACCCATTAACTCTAACCATTCAAGTTTTTATGATTTTGCCTATTTGTTTTGACTGGTAGGATATATCTCAAAGAAAAATGAAAAAAATGCCTTGTCATTTAAAGGAATGGATTATGCAAGTAGCTCGAAAATTTGTCGCGTTAACTCTCTTTTTTGTCTTAGTGACACATTCCATATATGGACAGTCTCGTTATAACCAAGAATATGAATATGATGATTGCTGTGATTCAGCTTATGCACAAAGTAGCCGTACGGCTCATTGGTCTGCTTATGTACCCATCGTAGCACTTATTGCAGCCGGCATTATTTGGTCTATTGCTGATAAAGATCATAAAAGTTATAGCAGCCATGCCAGTTCAAGTAGCCAAGATGGTTTAGGACCACTAGACAGCAGTAGTTATAACTATTCTAGTTATTCGCTTGGAAGTGGCTATAGCCATTAGAATAATGGAAATTGTTGTTTTTGCCAAAAAAATAACAATTGATAAAAAAATTATTGCGATAATTTTATCTTTAGGTCATAACAGTGAAATGTAAAGCTTTAGAGACACCTCATTCGTTGTGAATGTACCAATTTTACACTGATGTTTTCAGTCTCGGACGTGACACGTATCAAAAAGGAATAAAAACATGAAAAAATTATTGATGTTGACAACTGCAATGGCTATGCTAGTAGGTCAAGTGCAGGGTCAAGAATACTATGATGAAACTCAAGCATATGATGACAGCAATAGAGCATCTACAATGTCTGCTCTTCTTCCTATCGGTGCTTTAGTTGTTGCTGCAATCATCATTGCTACAACGGATCGCCACCACCATCATCACCGTGACAGCTCATGCAGCTCAAGCTCACACGCTCACGCTCATTTTAGCTCATCGTCTCTATAATGCTAAATATTCAATAGAGGGAAAGTGCCCCTCTATTGAATATTATCTCTTTCCTTCCCAGCTCAACTTTAGTTCAAACAATAAATTTTCAATCGATTCAAAATATTGTTCTATAAAAAGAAATTTATTGCGATATTGGCCATCTATATCTTTAAATTGTATATTAAATAGAAACTGCCCAAATAGATATCGATATTCTAAAATCTGCTGTTTTAAGCGATCAATAGTTTCATCCAGGAATGGATCTAGCGATTTTTCTTTCTCTGTTCGTTGAACAATCGCTAAAAAGTCTTGCAAATAAGTTTTTATATCATTGTTATTTAACTCCACCTCATAGGTATGAGCATAAAATTCTCCTTTTTTCATCCAACCTTCAACTCGATCTAACAATAATTGAAATCGCTCTACTCGAAAGGCGTGGGCTGGATCATGAATAAACTCGCCTAACCCTTTATGCTGCCAATAAATTTCATGAAAAGCTGGAAAGCCATGTAAGACGTGATATTTCCAATCTTCACGCATCGCTTTAGCAAGGATGTCATCAAAATAACTAATGATTTCAAGACGATCGCTTCCAATTTCATCACAAAGTTGCAATTGACCAATTAATTGCAAAGCTCGATTTTGCATCATAGAGCGAGAAATTAAAGGCTGCTCCATTTCATGTAAAAGCTTTTCAATTACCTCATATGCTTTATTTTCCAATTGTTGTAGAGTCAGCTTATCGCGCTCAAATGCTTTAAAAAACTTTTCATATCCTTTATTTAGCTCATCTAAAAAATACATTAAATGCATAAGCTTTTTAGCTCTTATAGGCTCAGGACTAACGATCCATTCAGAAAACCCCCATCGAGAACCCACATATGGATCAGAATCCGTTTTAAGAAGAAAAGTTCGGTAATGTCCTATTGTTTCTAATAGTTGTTGAAGTTCATATTGATAGTGATAAACAGAATTTTTCAATTCCTCCGATTTCTCCTTAACAGAATCCTCACCTTTATCTAATTTTTTCCAAGCTAAACTACTATCAAAAAAAGCTTTTTTAAGGATTTTGTGATATTTTTTTAAAACATCTTCTATAGTGTCGAAATTGGCAATGTTTTTTAAAGATCGAATTGTTTCCTGGCTAAGTAAATCTTTTGGTTTGGAATTTTGCTCTAGTGTTTTTAACAATCGAAATATATCCACATACAAATTCTGCTCCGCAATACCCAATTGAGCAAATGCTTGAAATGTTTTCATTTTTTCTAAGTCAAATTCAATCTTGACACTAATTTGCATGTAGTTTTGATAGCATGTTTCAAAAGCTTGATACTCTTTTTTTAAAAAAACTTCACTTTGATTTAAATTTTTAGCGATCTGGGGATCAACAAAAGTTTGCCAACTTAACATCCAATGATTGAATAAAGTTAACTTTGCATTACAATATTGAAAATATCCTTTTAGAGGCTTTTCTAAGCGGCGAACTGCCCAAACGAGATCTTCGATATAATGAATAAGGATATTTTTGATCGCATAAACAGCTTTAAAAATTGAACGATGCCATCGATCTACCCTGACTTGTTTGATTTGTTGAAAGAGTTCAACAACGCATCCTTCTAAAACCTCTGTAAATTCCCATAAAGCATGATTAATGTGTTGACGAAATTTGCGAACTTGATCTTGATAAACTCCTTGAGTGTCGGTTTTAACAAACGTTCTCACTTTTTTCGTAATTCCTTCTACCGCATCTGAAAGTTTAAGAATTCCTCCTTCTTGAGATAAAATAGGACTAAAAGTCTCAAGGTTAGTGGACGGAATAGCATTAAGAATTTGATAAGCTAGCCTTGTTTCCCTTTGATGTAAATACAGTTCTAATTGGTCAACTATCTTTTGATCTAAATCATTTAAACTATAAAAATCAAGAGAACGCCAAGCCATAAATTCTCCTAATGCTCGATTTTGAATTTTTCAACCCTTACATAAGCAAATTCCGCGAAGTATTCCCAAGAAATGCCCATTTATCTTTATTTTACCAAATTAGGTGATTTTCTAAAAAAAACTTGACTCAAACTTGAATTATTACATAAATAGTTCATTATTAAAAATTTAAAAAAATTAGTTAAAAAATGGAAAGCTATTGCTTAGACCATTTAAACCTGATAAGATAAATAAAAATCAGTAAGGTCTTAATTTTTATGCAAAAAGGACATCTTCTTCAATTTTGTTGCCAGACATGTCAACATATCATTCAATTTTCGGTATTTGAACTAGAAAAAGCAGAACAAGGGAGAATCCCTTGTCATGCATGTGGAATAATTTATGACTTCAGTGATGAATCTTTGTTAAGGCAACTACGTAAGTTTGAAAAGCTTTGTCGCCAAATACATCTTTCTGAAGAAATTTTATCTAACACTTCAGTCGGTATTTACCTCAATGATCGAGAAATCAAAATTCCTTATAAATTACTCCTAACTCGCTTGAATTCTACTTTGGATTTAACCGTGGGGGATCGCCCTTTAACGATTACATTTCGAATCGAACCAACTTTAGAAATGCCCTCTTTAGACACTTTTTCAAAAACACATTAAAGCTCAGGAAGGAGATCTTCATGGAAAAAAATAAATTAGATCAACTTAAAAGCATGACAACTATCGTCATCGATACAGGTGACATTGAAGCTATCAAGGAATACAGCCCAACTGACGCTACAACAAACCCATCACTGATCTTATCTGCTGTAGAAAAACCTGCCTATAAACCTTTGATGGAAGAAGCTTACCATTACAGCCAAAAAGCTAAATCTTCCGGGGAGCAAATTTCTTTATTCCTAGATAAATTATTTGTTAATGTCGGTTGTGAAATTTTAAAACTCATTCCAGGTCGTGTTTCAACAGAAATAGATGCTCGTCTTTCTTTTGATGTAGAAGGAAGTATTCAAAAAGCACAATCTCTTATCGCCCTTTATAAAGAAATGGGCATAGAAAAAGAACGGATTCTTATTAAGCTGGCTTCCACATGGGAAGGTGGTCTTGCGGCTAAACAATTAGAAAAAATGGGTATCCACTGCAACATGACACTTCTTTTTAGTATGCCACAAGCAATCCACTGTGCAGAAGCACAAGCCACTTTAATCTCCCCTTTTGTTGGACGCATTCTTGACTGGTATAAAAAACACGACAATGTTCCAGGTTATGCTCCTGCAGAAGATCCTGGTGTTAAATCTGTAACAACTATTTATCACTATTTCAAAAAATTTGGCTATAAAACGCAAATTATGGGAGCTAGCTTTCGTAATAAAGAAGAAATCTTAGAACTCGCTGGCTGTGATTTATTAACCATCTCACCTCACTTTTTACAAGAACTTCATGATGCAAGCGGAAATGTCGAACAAAAACTCGATGCAGCTAAATCTAAACAATTGAATATTGAGCCTATCAAAATGAACGAAAAAGCATTTCGGCTCGCCCTTAATGATGATGCTATGACGACTGAAAAACTTTCTGAAGGAATTCGTAATTTTGCTAAAGATGCGCAGAAGTTAGAAAAAATGCTTCGAACTACATACAAAATTGTTTAAAGAACTTTTATGTCATCGTTAAGTATGTTTTTACAAAATTTTACTTGACGATGCTTCTTATCTTACTTCATTCAATAAAAAAAACTTTATTGCGAATAACCTTCAAGACAACTACAAATAGGCTCTATTGTTTTCTCTTTTCATATAAAAAGAGAAATCTGCATAAAAATTTATCTTACTAACCTGAATTTTGAATTTATCTCTTTGATAATAAATAAGAAGAATAAAATTTAAATGACAAAAGACCTCTGTATCATTTAAAACATTTGTTTCCCCAAACTAATGTTTAATATGCATGAGAGGTCAAAATGGATTTA
>NZ_BCPZ01000235.1:0-141 GCF_001950615.1 Candidatus Protochlamydia sp. W-9 | reverse complement strand
TAGTAACCTGAATTTTGAATTTATCTCTTTGATAATAAATAAGAAGAATAAAATTTAAATGACAAAGGACCTCTGCATCATTTAAAACATTTGTTTTCCCAAGCTAATGTTTAATATGACATGAGAGGTCAAAATGGATTT
>NZ_BCPZ01000234.1:0-9971 GCF_001950615.1 Candidatus Protochlamydia sp. W-9 | reverse complement strand
AAGCAGGTGCTATAAACTTACCGATGCAGGATTAATCCATTTGATACCCTTAACAGCTTTGCAGCAGCTAAATTTAAGTAATTGCAATAATCTCACCGATGCAGGATTAGTTCATTTGAGGTCCTTAAACGCTTTGCAAACTCTAGGTCTAAGCCAATGTTGGAATCTCACTGATGCAGGATTAATCTATTTGATACCCTTAACAGCTTTGCAGCATCTCAATCTAAGCAATTGCAATAAACTCACCGATGCCGGATTAGCCCATTTAAAATCCTTAGCGGCTTTGCAGCAGCTAAATTTAAGCTACTGCTGGAAAATTACCGATGCAGGGTTAGCTCATTTGGCACCCTTAACGGCTTTGCAGCATCTCAATCTAAGCAATTGTGAGAAACTCACCGATGCCGGATTAGCCCATTTGAAACCCTTAACAGCTTTGCAGCATCTAGCTCTAACCAGCTGTCGAAAACTCACCGACAGAGGATTAGCTCATTTGAAACCCTTAACAGCTTTGCAGCATCTAGCTCTAACTAGCTGTCGAAAACTCACCGACAGAGGATTATCCCATTTGAAACCCTTAACGGCTTTGCAAACTTTAGATTTAAGTTACTGTAAAAATCTCACTGACAGAGGATTAGCCCATTTGACATCTTTAACGGCTTTGCAATATCTAGATCTAATTGGCTGTAATAATCTCACCGATGCAGGATTAGCACGTTTTAAAACTGTAGCAGCTTCACTCAATTTAGAAATTGTTAGGTAAAAAACCTTAATAAAAAAGCAGGAATTCTAGCGCCAAAAATAAAAGCGCACTTTGTCCTAAGAAGATCAAGGATAAAATTTCATTAAAGTTGACTAATTTCCATTGAGACGCTTCTCTAAGAGAAATATCCGAGATAAGATGTATTATAGGATGGAAATTAAGCTTATAAACCAATTTTAGTGGCGGCATTTTCCGTCCACATATTTCCCAATCGAATATATCTTCTAATGGTATCAGAGCTTTTATGAACTGTTTGATTCATGATCAGATGCTCAGGAACACCAAAGTTGGCAGCGGTTGTAGCAAATCCAGCTCGTAAGCTATGTCCTGAGAATGAATGTTTCTGCTTTTCTAAATGTTTGTTCCGCTTAATAATCAATGCGACGGATTTGGAAGTTAGAGTTTTATCCATGATTTGACCATGCCGATTGATCGGTCGAAATAATGGCCCTTCGCTAATTTTAGAACAATTAAGCCAATCATTTAAGGTTCTAACAGGGCAAGTGAGAATGTTTGATCCACAAGGAATAGCTATATTCCTCTCCCTTCTCTTCTTGGTCGATTTTCGATTTTCTAAGCGTAATTTGCAAGCCTTCTCTAACAAATTTAATGTCATCAATCGTTAAAGAAACTAATTCTGATTTTCGAAATGTGCCTACAAATCCCAATAACAATAAAGCCTTGTCGTGTATTACTGACAATGAATTTGCTTTACTATTGTTATTATTGATTGATTCAATCATCTTGCGTAAATCACCTAGTAACGGGTCTTTACGGATTTGGGCAGGTTCTAATTTATTTTTTATTCCTTTCCAGACTTCTGTATTTCAGGACAATTTTTGTCGAAAGGCTGTTTAGCTAATTTATGAGCTTGGCTAATGGAGGTAAGTCTTCGGCTTAAACTAGAAATTTTGAGAGGTTTTTGTAATTTCCCTTTCTGATTGATTCATGCGTTATCAGCTCGGCTAATCAAATATGCCCTTTAATTGTATCAGAGATTTTATAAGCTGCTTATTTCCTAATCCTATCATCTCGCAGACTTAAGGCACTTTCAAATCAAAAACTAAGGAATTTATGTTTGAACCATATTGATCCTTATTTGTTTTTTTAATAAAACTTTATTGATAAAATGAAACTTTCTTTTAAAATGTGACTGCCTATTTTAACTTATTAATATTGCCATAATTTTTATCTATCCATCATATTGTTAAAATATCTATAAATGAAAATTTATTTCACTCATTTGGACGGTCATTTTGAATATTTCTAATTTTGGGTTTAATTCTAGTCATCTTGTCCATACAACAGCTCCTGCTTACTCTCAATCTCAAGAGATTAATGACCCTCTTGTGAATGAGAATAATGCTTTAAACAATCTTTTGGCCAATACAGAGAAAACTAGTGCGTTAACGATTCAATCTTCCGCTCCTTCACCTACATCTGAAGAACTTCAACTAAGTTTTCAAGAGGGAACTTCTCTAACCATTTCTCACTCTCAGTTAGCTTTGTTAAGGGAAAAATCCCTTTATTTTAAAACTCTTTGGTCAGGAAATTTCCAAGAAACCCTGCAACATCCTCTCGCTTTAACACAAAAAGACTTTACGCTTTTGCTTAATTGCCTAACGAATCCTAAGTTTGAAATTCCCTTGGAAGAGATCACTTCTGCCATTCAACTTGCCGATTATTATGAACTAACAGAAATGGTGAAACATTTAGAAGAACAGCTGATAGAGGGATACAAATCCCAAAGATTTGAACCCTTTAACTCCACTGAAGAAAGTTTAGTCAGATTAAAAGAACTTTTAAATTTTGCGCAGCAATGCCAATTAAGCACTTTGAAAAACTATTTAGAATTCACTGTTGTGAGCGCCTTATTAAACCAGACCTCTCAATTGGCGTATTTTGAAAAAATTTTAAATCATTTCTCAAATGAGATAGAAGCACTCAATTTTTCGGAGAATGCTCATTTAACAAATGCTCACCTTTTAGCATTAAAAGATTGTAAAAATATAAAAATTCTTCATTTTAAGAAATGTCAGGGTATCACCGATGCAGGATTAGCCCATTTGGCACCCTTAACAACTTTGCAGCATTTAGATCTAAGTGCGTGCTTTAATCTTACTGGCGATAAATTAGCACATTTAACACCTTTAAGAGCTTTGCAGCATCTAAATCTGAATACGTGCTATAATCTCACTGACGATGAGTTAGCACATTTAGCCTCCTTAGTGAATTTACAGCATCTAGATTTGAGTCAATGTATTTATCTCACGGATGCTGGATTATCGCATTTGGCAACTTTAACGGCTTTGCAGCATCTAAATCTGACGGGATGTTACAAACTCACGAATGCAGGATTAGCGCATTTGACACCCTTAAAGACTTTACAACATCTAAATCTAAGCAGGTGCAGTAGACTCACCGATGCAGGATTAGCCCATTTGACACCCTTAACGGCTTTGCAGAATCTAGATCTAAGCCAATGCAGTAAACTCACTGACGATGGATTAGCCCATTTAACACCCTTAACAGCTTTGCAGCATTTAAGTCTAAGTTACTGTGAGAATCTCACCGATGCAGGATTAGCCCATTTAGCACTCTTAACGGCTTTGCAGTATCTAGCTCTAGCTAACTGTAAGAATCTCACCGATGTAGGATTAGCTCATTTGACACCTCTAACGGCTTTGCAGCATCTAAATCTAAGCAGGTGCTATAAACTTAGCGATGCAGGATTAGCCCATTTGACACTCTTAATGGCTTTGCAGTATCTAGCTCTAGCTAACTGTACGAATCTCACCGATGCTGGTTTATTTCATTTGACACCTTTAAAGGCTTTGCAGCATTTAAATCTAAGCAACTGTAGGAAACTTACTGACGATGGTTTGGTGCATTTAACACCCCTAACGGCTTTGCAACATCTAGATCTAAGTCACTGTGAGAATCTCACCGATGCAGGATTAGCCCATGTAACACCCTTAACGGCTTTGCAGCATTTAGGTCTAAGTTACTGTGAGAATCTCACCGATGCAGGATTAGCCCATTTGGCAACCTTAATGGCTTTGCAGTATTTAGCTCTAGCTAACTGTAAGAATCTAACCGATGTAGGATTAGCTTATTTGGCACCTTTAACGGGTTTGCAGTATTTAGATCTAAGCGATTGTATGAATCTCACTGACGATGGTTTGGCGCATTTGACACCCTTAACGGCTTTGCAGCATCTTAATCTGAGAAATTGCCGTAATCTCACTGATGCTGGATTAGCGCATTTAACACCTTTAAAGGCTTTACAGCATCTTAATCTGAGGAGATGTGACAAAGTCACGAATACTGGATTAGCTCGTTTTAAAACTTTAGCAGCTTTACTCAATCTAATAATTATTGATTAGATATAGAAAAGCTTTCAATAAAAAGAGAAACCTGGCGGTGAAAATAAAAGAGGACTTTGTCCTAAGTAGATCAAGGATAAAATTTCATTAAAGTTGATCAATTTCCATTGAGACGCTTATTTATTTTTTATTCCTTTCCAGACTTCCTGTATTTCAGGAAAATTTTTGTCAAAAGGCTATTTAGCTAATTTGTGAGCTTGGCTAATTGAGTTAAGCCTACGGCTTAAACTAGAAATTTTGAGAGATTCTTGTAATTTCCCTTTCTGATTGGCCCATACGTTTTCTGCTCGGTTAATCAAATATGCCCTCTAATCGTATCAAAGAACTTATAAACCGTTTGTTTCCTGATCCTATCATCTCGCGGACTTAATGCACTTACAGTTTAAAAACTGAGGAATCTATGTTTGAACCATATTGATTCTTATTTGTTTTTTTAATAACTCTTCATTGATAAAATGAAATTTTCTCTTAAAATGTGACTGCTTATTTCAACTTATTAATATTGCCATAATTTTTATCTATCCATCATATTGTTAAAATGTTTATAAATTAAAATTTATTTTACTTACTGGGATGGTCATTTTGAACATTTCTAATTCTGGGTTTAATCCTAGTCATCTTGTCCATACAACGACTCCATCTTACTATCCTCTTCAAGACATTAACGATCAATTTAAGAATGAAAATACTCCCTTAGACAATCCTTTGCCTAATCTAGAAGAAACTAGTGTGTCAACGATTCCAGCTCCCGCTCCTTCACCTTCATCTGAAGAAATTCAACTAAGTTTTCAAGAGGGAACCTTTTTGGCTATTTCTCACTCTCAGCTAGTTTTGTTAAAGGAAAAATCACACTACTTTAACAATCTGTGGTCTGGACAATTTCAAGAAACCCTGCAACACCCTCTCGCTTTGACACAAAAAGACTTTACGCTTTTGCTCAATTGCCTGATGGACGCTAACTTTAAAGTACCTGTAGAAGAAATCACTTCTGCCATTCAACTCGCCGATTATTATGAACTGACAGAAGTGGTGAAACATTTAGAAGAACAGCTGATTGATGGATACAAATCACAAAAATTTGAATTCTTTAACTCCACTGAAGAAAGTTTAGTCGGATTAAAAGAGCTTTTAAGTTTCGCGCGTCGCTGTCAATTAAATACATTGAAGGATTATTTAGAATTCACCGTTGTGAGCACCTTATTAAACCAGACCTTTCAATTGGTGGATTTTGAAAAAATTATAAATTCTTTCTCAAAGGAGATAGAAGCTCTTGATTTTTCAAACAATGCCCATTTGACCGATGCCCATCTTTTAACATTAAAAAATTGTGAAAATTTAAAAGTACTTCATTTAGAGGCATGTCAGACTATTACGGATGATGGGTTAGCGCATTTGGCACCCTTAACGGGTTTACAGCATCTCAATCTAAGCAGGTGCTATAAACTTACCGATGCAGGATTAGTCCATTTGACACCCTTAACGGGTTTGCAGCATCTAGATTTAAGCTACTATAAAAATCTCACCGATGCTGAATTAGCCCATTTGGCACCCTTAACCGCTTTGCAGCATCTAGATCTAAGAGGATGCTGGAATCTCACCGATTCAGGATTAGCCCATCTGACACCCTTAACGGGTTTGCAGCATCTAAATCTGATTGGGTTCTGTCTCACCGATGCAGGATTAGTCCATTTGACACCCTTAACCGGTTTGCAGCATCTAAATCTAAGCTTCTGTGATAACCTCACCGGTGCAGGATTAGTCCATTTGGCACCCTTAACCGCTTTGCAGCATCTAGATTTAAGCTCTTGTAAGGAACTCACTGATGCGGGATTAGCCCATTTGAAACTCTTCACCGCTTTGCAGCATCTAGCTCTATTTGGCTGTAATTTCACGGATGCGGGATTAGTCCATTTGACACCCTTAACGGGTTTGCAGCATCTAGATTTAAGCTATTGCTATAACCTTACTGATGCAGGATTAGCCCATCTAACACTCTTAATTGCTTTACAGTATTTAGATCTTAGTGGATGTGATAATCTTACGGACGTTGGATTAGCGCATTTGACACCCTTAACCGCTTTGCAGCATCTAGATTTGAGCTACTGTGAAAATCTCACTAAAGATGGATTAACCCGTTTGACAACTACAACAGGCTTGCAGAGTTAGCGCATTTAACACCTTTAAAGGCTTTACAGCATCTTAATCTGAGGAGATGTGACAAAGTCAAAAAGGTTGGATTAGATTATTTTAAAACTCTAGCAACTTCACTCAATCTAAAAATTATTAAATAAAAAAATTTTCAATAAAACAAGAAACCTGGCAGTGAAAATTAAAAAGTATTTTGTCCTAAGTAGATCAAGGATAAAATTTCATTAAAGTTGATCAATTTCCATTGAGATGCTTATCTAAGGAAAATATCCGCTATAAAAGTATTATAGGATGAAAATTAAACTTATAAACCAATTTTATTAGCGGCATTTTTCATCCACATATTCCCTAATCAAATATGCCCTTTAATTGTATCAGAGATTTTATAAGCTGTTTATTTCCTAATCCTTTCATTTCGTGGACTTAAGGCATTTTCAGAACAAAACTAAGGAGTCTATGTTTGAACCATATTGATTCTTATTTGTTTTTTTTAATAACTCTCTATTGATAAAATGAAACTTTTTTTTTAAATGTGGCTGCCTATTTTAACTTATTAATATTGCAATAATTTTTATCTATCCATCATATTGTTAAAATATCTATAAATGAAACTGTATTTTATTCATTAGGATGGTCATTTTGCATATTTCTAATTTTGGGTTTAATCCTAGTCAATTTGCCAATATAACGACTCCATCTTACTATCCCCCTCAAGACATTAACGATCAACTTGAGAATGAAAATAATCCCTTAGACAATAATCCTTTGGCTAATACACAGGAAACTAGTGCATCAACGATTCCAGCTCCTGCTCTTGTACCTTCATCTGAAGAAATTCAACTAAGCTTTCAAGAGGGAACTTCTCTGACTATTTCTCACTCTCAGCTAGCTTTGTTAAGGGAAAAATCCCTTTATTTTAAGAATCTGTGGTCGGGGCAATTTCAAGAAACCCTGCAACACCCTCTCGCTTTGACACAAAAAGAGTTTGCGCTTTTGCTCAATTGCTTAACGAATCCTAAGTTTGAAATTCCCTTGGAAGAGATCACCTCTGCCATGCAGCTAGCAGATTCTTATGAATTGACAGAAGTGATGAAAAATTTAGAAGAGCAGTTGATTGATGGATACAAAACACAAAGATTTGAACCCTTTAACTCCACTGAAGAGAGTTTAGTCGAATTAAAAGAACTTTTAAATTTTACACATCGCTATCAATTAAATACATTGAAGAACTATTTAGAGTTCACCGTTGTGAGCGAATTGTTAAACCAGACTTCTCAGCTAGCGGAATTTGAAAGAATTATAAATCACTTCTCAAAAAAGATAGAGAGACTTAATTTTTCAAATCAGGTTTATTTAACAAATGCCCATCTTTTAGCATTAAAAGATTGTAAAAATTTAAAAGCACTTCATTTAGAGGCATGTCAGGCTCTCACTGATGACGGTTTGGAGCATTTGACGCTCTTAACGGCTTTGCAGCATCTAAATTTAAGCAGATGCAAAAATCTCACCGATGCAGGATTGGCGCATTTAACACCCTTAACGGGCTTACAGTATCTTGATTTAAGCCATTGCAATAAACTTACCGACGCAGGATTAGCGTATTTGGAAATTTTAACAGCTTTGCAGCATCTTGACCTAAGGGGATGTGACAAAATCACGGATGCTGGATTATCGCATTTGACACCCTTGGTGGCCTTGCAATATCTAAGTCTAAGCCAATGTTGGAATCTCTCCGATGCAGGATTAATTCATTTGAAACCCTTGACGGCTTTGCAGTATCTAAATCTAAGCAGATGCAATAAAATCACTGATGCTGGATTAGAGCATTTGGCGCTCTTAACGTCTTTGCAGCATCTAAATTTAAGCAGTTGCAAAAAACTCACCGATGCGGGATTAGCGCATCTGACACCCTTAATGGCTTTGCAGCATCTAGATCTAAGCATATGCAATAAACTCACTGATAGGGGATTGACGCATTTGAAACCCTTGACGGCTTTGCAGTATCTAAATCTAAGCCAATGTGATAATATCACTAATGCTGGATTAGAGCATTTGACACCCTTAACGGCTTTGCAGTATCTAAATCTAAGCCAATGTGAAAAACTCACTGATGCTGGATTAGAGCATTTGACACCCTTAACGGCTTTGCAACAACTAGATCTAAGCTGGTGCTATAAACTCACCGATGCTGGATTTGCCCATCTGACACCCTTAACGGGCTTACAGTATCTTGATTTAAGCCATTGCAATAAACTTACCGATGCAGGATTAGCCCATTTGACACCCTTAACGGCTTTGCAGTATTTAGATCTAAGCAATTGTATAAAACTCACTGACGATGGATTAGCGCATTTGACACCCTTAATGGGTTTGCAGCATCTAAATCTAAGCAGTTGCTATAAACTCACCGATGCTGGATTTGCCCATCTGTCACCCTTAACGGCTTTGCAGCGTCTAGATTTGAGCTACTGTCAGAATCTCACGGATGCAGAATTAGCCCATTTAACACCCTTAACAGCTTTACAACGTCTAGATTTGCGCTACTGTGAGAATCTCACGGATGCAGGATTAGTCCATTTGAAATTCTTAACGGGTTTGCAGTATCTAAATCTGAGAGGATGTGGGTATCTTACTGACGCTGGATTAGCCCATTTGACAACTTTATCAGGTTTACAGCATCTAGATTTAAGCAGTTGTGAGAAACTCACGGATGCAGGATTAGTCCATTTGAAACTCTTAACGGATTTGCAGTATCTAAATCTAAGCAGGTGCGAAAATCTCACTGATGAAGGATTAGCCCTTTTGACACCTTTAACTGCTTTGCAGCATCTGAAACTACGCTACTGTATAAATCTCACCGATGCAGGATTAGCCCATTTGACACCCTTAACGGGATTGCAGCGTCTAGATTTAAGCCAATGCTGGAACCTTACTGATGCAGGATTAATTCATTTGAAACTTTTAACGGCTTTGCAGCATCTAAATCTGAGCGATACTAACATTTCACCGATGCAGGATTAGCGCATTTAAGATCCTTAATGGCTTTGCAGCATCTAGATCTAAGCTACTGTGAGAATTTCACCGATGTTGGATTAGCACGTTTTAAAACTTTAGCAACTTCACTTAATCTAACAATAAAACTAGAAACCAGGCGCCGAAAATAAAAGAGTACTTTGTCCTAAAAAGATAGTAGATAAAGAATAAAATTTCATTAAAGTTTATTGACTCTCAACGAGACGCTTCTCTAAGTAAAATATCCGCGATAAGATGTATCATAGGATGGAAATTAAAATTATAAACCAATTTTAGTAGCGGCATTTTCCGTCCACATGTTTCCCTATCAAATATGCCCTTTAATTGATCAGAGATCTTATAACCCGTTTGCTTCCTGATCCTATCATCTCATGAACTTAAGGCATTTTCAGAACAAAACCAAGGAGTTTATATTTGAACTATACTGACTCTTATTTAATTTTTAATCGTCCTTTATTGATAAAATGAAACTTTCTCTTCAAATGTAACTGCCTATTTTAAGTTATTAACCTGAATTTTGAATTTATCTCTTTGATAATAAATAAGAAGAATAAAATTTAAATGACAAAAGACCTCTGTATCATTTAAAACATTTGTTTCCCCAAACTAATGTTTAATATGCATGAGAGGTCAAAATGGATTTA
>NZ_BCPZ01000233.1:0-204 GCF_001950615.1 Candidatus Protochlamydia sp. W-9 | reverse complement strand
GCGGACCCACACCCAGTGTGGCTAAAAATTTATTTATACTAAGCTCTCGTTTTTCAGCATCTGAATTTGGATAATGTGAGTTAATATCCGAGCTAGGAATAGAACTTTCGTCATCAGAGCTAGAACTAGAACTTTCGTCATTCGTTGAGACTTTTTGACTTATCAAATCAACTTTTTTCTTACTATTTAAACCAGGTGGATTTG
>NZ_BCPZ01000232.1:0-332 GCF_001950615.1 Candidatus Protochlamydia sp. W-9 | reverse complement strand
TGTTTCTCGGCAGCATTCGTAAATTTCATGCACAAATCGATTTGTATAATGCCGATATGGTGCAGCAAACGATAGTGGTTCCGTGAAAGTACATAAACAATCCCGTTCAATCAAATCCAAGTCTCTATAAATTTTTGGAGTAACATCAACTAACTTGGAAGTTGGCTTAAGACATGTTGGGCATAATTGCAAGTCGTGCAGGTTCTTACAAAAAAATGAACTCTACCTTTTTGAATATCAATGTCTGTAAATTTTACCCCTTCTAATTAATCAGTTTGGTTACATGATTGTTCTCTAACTTTTGATCACTATCTTAATTGCGTAGTAAACAA
>NZ_BCPZ01000231.1:0-1056 GCF_001950615.1 Candidatus Protochlamydia sp. W-9 | reverse complement strand
CTTGGTAAAGGACAAAGAGCTTAGGAGTGCTTTGATGAAAAGAAATCGTTTTGCGCAGCGTATTACTATGAGAATTAGAACGATACTCCTCTATTTTTTGCATCTGAGCCAATCCATCGGGGGTGTGGATAAGATCAGGGACAACCGCTGGATTACCGCCAGAATCGACATGGAAACCGGAGCGGTGTTTAGCCCCGATACAAGTAAAGACGGGTAAGCCTTGTGCGGGATCTTCTCCCAAGGCTATTATTTGTAGTTCTAATAGGCGAGCTAATTTTACAAAGTACGGGCGATGCTCAATTACTTCCATGAGAATGCACCATTCTAAATCGGAGTAGGGACAGATCTCTTCTTTGGCTAGAGATCCCATTGCTCGTAAATCGTACGAACACGGAGGATCTCCTAAAATGGCAATCGCATCATCAATTAAAGCGCGCAGAAAAGAGAGCAAGTGCGCAGAAACTTTTTCTTGAAAAGCACGCACCTCTTCAATGATAAAATTTTGCAAGTCGATTGTCTGATAGAGCTCGTAAAAGCTTGCGCGATAAGTATCCAATTTTTTTCGGTATGTTGTTGTAATAAAACAAGTCGTGGGAAAAGTTTTACTGTTTAAATAACGGTCCATCGTTGGTTTTAGATGATGCAGCCCACTTGCCTCTATCGGTTTTTGTCCTCCTCGTTTGCTAAATAGAGCCGCTATAAGTTTACGTACTTGTTTATAGAATAACTTAATCAAAGCATGCTGTTCACCCTTGCAGCAGATCGCTTTAAAGCGCGTTTCAAGGTTTGTAATGAGTTGCACAACTTCCTGACCCTTGTCTTCGGCTCTTGCTTTTTTCAAGCGTTGCTTAAAAACGCTAAGGGACGTTGAAGCAACTTTAAAGTAGCGAGAAGCTTGGCGTTGGGATTCTGGGGAAGCCATCGAGATACTCTGAGCCTTTACTGCGTAATGAAGAGCATTGATGGGATCTTTAAATTGTTTCTTATTTAGCCGTTCTTGTTTTCCTTGCTTGTAATGCCATTTGGCGAGTTCGGTAGCTAACTGCTTTTGTTCTT
>NZ_BCPZ01000230.1:0-1059 GCF_001950615.1 Candidatus Protochlamydia sp. W-9 | reverse complement strand
CTTGGTAAAGGACAAAGAGCTTAGGAGTGCTTTGATGAAAAGAAATCGTTTTGCGCAGCGTATTACTATGAGAATTAGAACGATACTCCTCTATTTTTTGCATCTGAGCCAATCCATCGGGGGTGTGGATAAGATCAGTGACAACAGCTGGATTGCCACCAGAATCGACATGGAAACCGGAGCGGTGTTTAGTCCCGATGCAAGTAAAAACGGGCAATCCTTGCGCTGGATCCTCTCCCAAGGTTATTATTTGTAGTTCTAACAGGCGAGCTAATTTCACAAAGTAAGGTTGATACTCAATTTCTTCAATGAGAATGCACCATTCCAAGTCTGAATAGGGGCAGACCTCTTCTTTGGCTAGAGATCCCATTGCCCGTAAATCATATAAGCAAGGAGGATCTCCTAGAATGGCAATGGCATCTTTGACTAAAGTGTGCAATAACTTGATCAAGTCCGTCGAAACTTTTTTTTGCAAAGCACGTACCTCTTCAATCGTGAACTTCTGCGGATTGATCGCCTGCTGATAGAGCGTATGAAAGCTTGCGCGATAAGTATCCAATTTTTTTCGGTATGTCGTTGTGATAAAACAAGTCGTGGGAAGAGATTTACTGTTTAAATAATGGTCCATCGTTGGTTTTAGATGATGCAGTCCACTTGCCTCTATCGGCTTTTGTCCCCCTCGCTTGCTAAATATAGCCGCTATAAGTTTACGTACTTGTTTATAGAATAATTTAATCAAAGCATGCTTTTCACCCTCGCAGCAGATCGCTTTAAAACGTGTTTCAAGATTTGTGATGAGTTGCACGACTTCCTGACTCTTATCTTCGGCTCTTGCTTTTTTCAAACGTTGCTTAAAGACGCTAAGGGACGTTGAAGCGACTTTAAAGTAGCGAGAAGCTTGGCGTTGGGATTCCGTGGAATCCATCGAGATACTCTGAGCCTTTACTGCGTAATGAAGAGCATTGATGGGATCTTTAAATTGTTTCTTATTTAGCCGTTCTTGTTTTCCTTGCTTGTAATGCCATTTGGCGAGTTCGGTAGCTAACTGCTTTTGTTCTT
>NZ_BCPZ01000229.1:0-156 GCF_001950615.1 Candidatus Protochlamydia sp. W-9 | reverse complement strand
GTTGGTGAGTATAAGCAACAATCCCAGCTAATAGATTAATTAAAAAATTTCCGGCATTTCTGTGGCGTGTATGTTCAATTTGAGAAATATTTTTTAGTTGATCATTCACCGTTTCAATAATAGCTCGTTTTCTAAGAAGAATTTTGTCTGTCAACT
>NZ_BCPZ01000228.1:0-1429 GCF_001950615.1 Candidatus Protochlamydia sp. W-9 | reverse complement strand
TATCTTCCAAAGGAACAAAAGAAATAGAATATTCCAGGCAATCGAGCAAATGGGTAAACTCTTTTTGCGTCAAAGTGAGAGGAACTTGAAGGGTTTCTCGAAAATTTCCCGACCAAAGACTTTTAAAATAGGGCGATTTTTGCCTTAACAAAGCTAGTTGAGAATAGGAGATGTTTAGCGAAGTTCCATCCTGAAATCTCAGTTTAAATTCCTGGGATAAAGAGAAACAAACTGAAGGTTGTGTGGATGACTCAATTTTCTTTGGGGAAGTGTCCTCTAAAGCATTTAATTCTTCTGGGTTAGCTAAAGACTTTAATAAAAGTTTGTTTTCATCCTCAAATTTATCAATAGTTTTCTGAGTGCGCGTTCTTATTGAAAAAGGAGGGGCATCACATAGAGTTTGACTCGAACTTGTTAACGATATACCAGATGATGCGAGGCGACTTACAATAAATTTGGGAATCGTAATTTCTTTTCGTCCCCAAGAAATCTCTCTCCATTGAGACTGAAGCTGCTCTTTTTCGAGATAATTGAAGAATAAGTTGAGGAAGCCCTGAAAAATTGTTTTACACAGCAAACCAATTCGTTCAGAAAATTTTAAATAACTGTTCGATCGAAAATAAGAATGAGCGTCTGCGTTAGCGAGGAGATTACTAGGATTAACACTTGGATTATGAATATTCAAAATTACCTTCCAAATTAGTTAAATAATTTTTAAATTATATAGATTTTTGAATAATATAATATACAAATAAATATCATTACAATAGTAATGAAATGAAATATGTAGTTAAATAGAAAATATCTTTATCAATTGAAAATTCTTATAGAATAATTAGAATCTGATAAAGTTTAAAAACAAAATCTTTAAACTTTAATAGGAAAAATTACCCAAGCCTGTTTTAGATTAATTGTAGAGGAAATGTTTTCGTAATAGATCAAGGGTCAGAGTTCCCGATTCTTTGCAAAAAGAGACATTTATGCGTGCCAAATTTTTCAACTTTTTTAAAATTTGAAGAGGTAGATTGTTATGTTTTAGAATTCTTAAATAAATACTTTGCTAACTTAAGAAGTTAAGAAAACTTCTTTAAAAAATATGTTTCGATTCTAATCGGCTATCGAACGTTAAGTTTTTCCTAAAATGCCAAAGTCTTAGTCTTAAGCTTAGATTTTCCATCGTGTAATTTGTATCTTTGAAGCCTATTATTGGGCTTTTCGGGTATTGCTTGAACAATTCTTTGTCGTTTTAGCAGTTGTTTGTGTGCTTTCTTTAACCTTCTAACGGTTGAATAAATTAGTTGATCGATCAATACTTGGTATTTCTCTTTTATTTATTAAATAAAAGAGTCTCTTATACCGCTCAATAATATAACCACCATTTAAATTTTATCGATATAAAAACAATATTTCTATTGGTTTAGGTTTATTT
>NZ_BCPZ01000227.1:0-312 GCF_001950615.1 Candidatus Protochlamydia sp. W-9 | reverse complement strand
TCCATTGGCTAATGCATCTGAAACAAAGTCAAGAGACCATCTTTGATTTGGCCTAGAAATCTCCTCAGGTCCTATTCTAGAACCTAAAGCTCTCTTCCTTCCACCCCTTTTTCTGATTTTGAGACCACTCTCTTTGTATAGTCGGTACACTTTTTTATGATTAATCTTTAATCCTTCCTTCTTCAGCAAGAGACAAATTCTTCGATACCCAAACCTTCTTCTTTCATGAGCTATCGAAATCATTTTATCCTTTACTTCTGTATCATTCTTCATTTTATGCTTATAGCGCCCAACAGACCTATCGAAAGCAAG
>NZ_BCPZ01000226.1:0-5657 GCF_001950615.1 Candidatus Protochlamydia sp. W-9 | reverse complement strand
AATGCATTTTCCACCAAATGCCTTAACTTATAGAGATCTTTATCGTATTCTCGACCAGTTATGCGATTCTTTCGTGGAGGAATCACCACTTGCATTCCCTGACTTATAGCTTGCTCAACGATTGCGTCGCTATCATATTCTTTGTCTGCCAGTAACCGCTCAGCTGTAAGACCAGCGATCAAATTGCTTGCTTGAGTACAATCTGCTGTTGTGCCTTCTGTAATAATGGCCCTGATCGGCAGACCATGCACATCCACGGCAAGATGCAATTTTGTATTGAGCCCCCTTTTGTACGACTCATGCTCTGATTATCGCCTTTAGCTCCCGCTGCATGAGGATGCACTTTACAATGCGAAGTATCTATCACAAGCCATTCATAATCTGGATCGTCAATTAGTACCTCAAGCAACCTTTCCCAGACTCTCTGATTGCGCCATCGGATAAATCGCCGATGAGTATTGCTCTACCACTGTAATCTGGAGGCAAATCCCTCCATGGAGCTCCCGTTCTTAATATCCAAAATACTGCATTGATAAAAGTCCTATTATCTCTTGCTATACCACCCCAAGCCCCTCTTCTTCCTGGCAAATGAGGTTCCAGTAAATTCCAAACTCTGTCGGATATATCATGTCTTCTGTGTGCTTCCATAAGATGCTCCATTGATGAGCGTAGAAGAGTAGCACATTTAAGCATTTATTTCATTTTTCCTGACTATACTATCTAATACTCTAATACAAAAGGGAATTCAACTTTTCACAAAAGTAAAGAAGATAAAAAACAAATTGATCCCGTTAGTGGATAAACTCATGCTAAAAAAGAGGGCTATGATTGAAAGTGTGAATTATCTGTTGAAAAATAGCTTTCAGATAGAACATCATCGGCACCGAAGCCGATGGAACTTTCTTAGCGATCTGATGGCAAGTCTTGCTAATTATTGCTTGAATCCATCCAAGCCTCGACTGTTCTTTTCAAATACAGAAATCGAAGCTGCTAGGCTCTTAGAATGTTTTTGAGGGTTTATTACGTTAAACTGGCGTTAATGTAAGCATTCTGTAGCTGGGATATCACAAAGGGGGAGTGTTGTAGACCATGGATCCTTTCATTTAGGACTATCCCAAAAATAAAATAATCATATGCGATAAACGTTAAACTTGTTCCTTCAATAATAGTGATTCAAATTATCTTTTACATTTCTACAGGTCATAAGTTCGCTTAAGTCATACTAAGGGAATGTCCTACCTATATTACTTTTACAAAAATTCAACAATTATAAAATTTTTAAAATATTTATTTGTTAATAATTCAAAAATTAATTAGGTTAAAAACGCTAAAATTTAAGAAGACAACTTATATTCCATTACCTGATTTTAATTTGATAGCTTCTTCTTATTTAAATAGCTTAAATGTCATTACGAATTAAAAATTTACCGTGTCTTATTTATAAAAGAGGTTTTATGTATATAGGCGACTCAGTATCTCCTTCTTCCGTTAATACAACATCTAATTCTTCGACGGATGAAGCAAATCAAATACAGGCGGATGTTCTTGGTCAAAAAATAAAAATGGAAGCCATTAAGAATTATGCCTTAAATTTTTTGGGGCATGGGTATAATAGTTTGGCCGAAACTAGTGAAAGCAAGCTGTTACAAAGAACCCTAGTAAAATTTTCAACCGACATAGTCAATGTTCAATCTGCTAATTCTTGCGATGAATATGCAATAGGGGCAACAAACGAGGAAGCTTCCGAAAAAATTAAAAAAAGTTATGAGGCGAGAGTCGATTTGCCTTGTTACATAGCAACTATCGGTGCTCGAATTAATTATAAAAGCTCTAAAAATTCGGAAGAAGGGGCAGATAAAATTGTCTTTGCCGCTTGCCATATTGATTACAGTAAATGCACATTTGACCAATTCCCTGAACTCAGAGAAGATCTTCTTACAGCGGGTTGTGAAGTTAAAGGTGATTCTTTTGTCAGCTCTGGTTGGGTCTATACAGGATACAAAATTTTTTTTGAAATTGATATCGAATGGCAAACAGAGGAATCTCAAAAAAACTTTCAGATAGAAGCAGACGCCGAAAAAGGCTCTGTTGGTTTGGGAGCTCATGCCGATAGGTTAAATAAATCGCTAGCAAACAGAAAAGTTACGGGCATTACAATGCATGCTAAAGGCTTTGGTGGCTATTCTATTCCTACGAATTCATTTTCTCCACCTCAGAATGCGGAAGGAATTAACCAGGTTATTCAGACTATTCACATTGACTATCTGGCAAAGGTTAATCAATTAATAACTCGAAAATTTTTCATTAATGAAGAATGCCTGACCTCATATGATGTTTTGCCCATCCCTTGCTTCCCTAAAATTTATCCTAAATATTCCCCTGTGGTTGAAACTCCTCAGGAGCCAATCATTGTAAATTTTCGAAAGCTTGCCGAACAGATTCACACATACAATAAGGACAGACTCAGGTCTGAGTTAGGAACAATTCAATTGAATGAACTCTTTACATCCATGGTAACGATTTTTTCAGACATTGAATCCAAGTTTAGAGGATCTTCATTAGAAGATTATACACTGGTTATAGGGACAACTGGTGTTGGTAAGAGCACACTTATTGGTTATCTACAGGGAGCGGAAATTATTTATAAAAAAATTCCGATAATGGGTTTGCCAACAAAGTTTTCAACTGCCCATAAATTTGAAATGGTGGAAAATCTTTATGAGAAATTTTTAAATAAGATCCCCAAAAAGTTAGTAGCAGTTTATAAAACTAAACAAGATGCTATTTACCCAGAAATAGGGCATCACAATGCAAAGACAAAAGCCTTTGGAATTTATAAAAACTATATCGATACAGCGGGGATTTTTGATTCCGCTGGCCCTACAGAAGACATCTGTAATGCGGAAGCTATACATATGGCAACAAAAGTCTATTCCCCCAAAAAAATGATTGTTCTAATCAATTCGGCATCTTTTGAACACAGATCCCATGTTTTTTTGGAAATGATTGATCGATTAAAAAGAGTGGTAAGAAATCCAACAGATGAAAGCGTCATGTCTTCTATACTATTTGTGGTTAATGACAAGCTAAGTAAAGCACGATATGAAAGAAAAAGTAAGAAGGAAGTCATTAAAGGAATTTTAGATGCGATCGAAAGTTTAGAAAAGGAAAAAAAAGCTTTATTACCGAAGGATCCAACTTGGTGGGAATGGCTCAGGGGACAAACACCTGAAGATCAAAAACGTGCAATTAAAAGTAGCGTTAACGATGCTAGAGTAGATGATTATGACAATAAAATAAAAATATTAGCAACTCTATTGAAATTACATAAAAATATTATCGTTGCGGACATTTTTAGTGAACAGACAAGACAAAAAATTAAAGCTTGGGAGGAAGGAGAGATTTCTCTTGAGCCGGCTTCTAATCCCTTATCCTTCACAATGGAAAACTTTGTTGAAGGGGGGCACGATAAATTTAAAGCCGCTTTGCGGGAAACGGCCGGTTATTTTCTTCATCTTTTTTCAACAATACAACAACTCAACCAAGCTCTTAATGGGTTGAAAATTGAAATTATAGATATCGAATCTCAAATAAGTGCTGAAGAAACGTCTGTAAATTCTTTGGGGAAAATTAATATTCAGGCAGAAATTAGTAAGAAAAGAAAAGAGATCGAATCCAATGACAAAAAAATTGCTCGTTCCAAAACTGAATTAAAAGAGATTAAAGCAGAAATAATCGAAAAAAAGCGACGAAAAAAGGAATTGCAAACGGACAAAGAGATATTTTGGAAGAAAATGAGCCCAGACAAGCCCATTACTCCTCGCTCTTTCTTCGCAGCTGGGTTTCTAGCAACAAAATATGTATTTAGTATCGATGATAAAAATACACCTATCAATCGTGTAAAATTAATTCCTGGCAAAAAGCAAGAAAAAACAACAGGGTCTTTTTGCGATGAGAATCGATCAGAACTCAATGAAGGAAAATATATAGTTTCTTATAAACCAGGTTGGCATGGATACCAAGAAGACTGTAAAGCAAAAGTAAAGCTTTATGTTAAAACAAAAGATCATCCCTCTTCAAAAACAGAACTCGCCCAAATTGAGCAAGATTTAAATGGGATTTCTAATGTCCCAAATACTGGTTTAATAGCTCAACAAAAAAACCTAACAATTCGAATCAACGCACTCAAAGGATGTAACTCAGTTCTTTCTGGTGAGATATACCAACTTGAAACTCAAGGCAAATTAATAGAAAGCAATAAACAAAACATTCGTGGCTATTCTGACAAGCTAAATTACTTGAAACTCTCTCAAGTAGAAATTGATAGTGAACTACAACCGCTTAAATCAACACTAGATGTGTACAAAGATTTTTGTCAACTAATCGGCAAAATCATAAAGAATTTAAAGCTTGATGAATCAGAAAATAGTTCCGATCAAAACATTTTTAATCAATTTCTTGATGAATTCTGTCCGGAAGGTGGTACTGAAGGGGATGTTGAAACCTTGGTTTGATAAATATAAAGAAGCCTGATAAGATCAATCTCATCGAGGGCTTGTAAGAACAAGCCCTCAGCAGCCTATATTTTATTCTTTTTGTCAAATATGCACATAAGTGCACAATTAATTCAATTAACTATAACCTTTTCATTTAAAATCACAGACAAATTTTTAATTTGGAAAAAGGCTTTTGATTTTTTTAATCGTGGCAATTGATTACTTTATTTTATCTAAAATCACTCGCTTGAGGTCTAAGTTTCAGTGAGTGATTCAAGTCTAAAAACTATAAATGGTGGAGGAGAAGATAAATCGAGTCCATAATTTCTTAGAATAAAATTGTATGATTATGTTTATACGCGCATTAACCTTGCCCCCCCTGATTCCATCCAGAGTTAAATAGAGATTCAAGCAATTAATTTCTTGTTATTTTCACTTAAACTTCTAATAAATTGTTTTGGGCTTAGATCCTTTAAACTTGTATGAGGGCGATACTCATTATCGTCTTCGTGCCCCTTTTCAATTGTGCTACGAGCATCCTTAACATTTAAAAACCAATTTTCATTTAAGCATTCATCACGAAGCTTTCCATTGAAACTTTCAATGTAACCAGTTTGCATTGATTTACCGGGTTGAATAGACTTCCAGCTAATTTTGTTATCCCATGACCATTTCAAAATAGCATTGCTAGTAAATTCCGTTTCATTATCGCTTAATATGCATGCTGGACTTCCCTCTGTTTCTATCAATTCAGATAGCTCTCTCGCAATACGAACTCCGCTAATCGAGGTATCTACCACCATATTAAGACTTTCCCTAGTAAAGTCATCCCCAATTGTTAGAATACGAAGGCGCTTTCCATTGGCTAATGCATCTGAAACAAAGTCAAGAGATCATTTTTGATTTGGCCTAGAAATCTCCTCGGGTCTTATTCAGAACCTAAAGCTCTCTTCCTTCCATCCCTTTTTCGGACTTTGAGACCACTCTCTTTGTACAATCGGTGCACTTTTTTATGATTAATCTTTCCTTCTTCAGCAAGAGACAAATTCTTCGATACCCAAACCTTCTTCTTTCATGAGCTATCGAAATCATTTTATCCTTTACTTCTGTATCATTCTTCATTTTATGCTTATAGCGCCCAACAGACCTATCGAAAGCAAG
>NZ_BCPZ01000225.1:0-141 GCF_001950615.1 Candidatus Protochlamydia sp. W-9 | reverse complement strand
CAACAATTTGAAAGCCTGTCTTTGGCTCAATCGATGATTTTCTATCATCCATTTAGCACAAAGTCGCTTAGCAGCTGGGCTTACCACTTTTTTGACAAGACATCCTTTAAAGCCACAATGTCTAAAGCTTGGTCAGCAACA
>NZ_BCPZ01000224.1:0-166 GCF_001950615.1 Candidatus Protochlamydia sp. W-9 | reverse complement strand
AGATAGTGTAGTCACGAGACTTCTGCCCATATAGCAATACATCTAATATGGACTGCAGCCAAGAATGAGGCTGTGTTCTTTGCATAACGGGTCGCTATTCCTCTCCAACGCTTCAAATGTAAAAATGCATTTTCCACCAAATGCCTTAACTTATAGAGATCTTTAT
>NZ_BCPZ01000223.1:0-189 GCF_001950615.1 Candidatus Protochlamydia sp. W-9 | reverse complement strand
TATTGTAGTGTGGATGATTTTTGGAAGTCTTTTGAGCAGAAATGGAATAAACAGTTAATTGATCATGGCAAAACAAAGCGAGGACCTCAACCTGAATGATCGATACCAGAGATGATGACAATTGTCATTTTATTTCATCAATCAAATGATCGAACATTTAAGCACTTTTATGGTTATGTTACCAAATAC
>NZ_BCPZ01000222.1:0-68305 GCF_001950615.1 Candidatus Protochlamydia sp. W-9 | reverse complement strand
AGTTTATCCTGTGTATAATATTGGTCTCAATAACCAAAGGGATCTAAATGAAGGGAAAACTTTTCTTTATGTTTCTAACTCTCTTTACAGAGTGCATTGCTTATTCGTGTGACTATCAACGTCTATACACATTAAGCAGAGTCGTGGAAGAAGAAGACGAGAATGATGAAGAAGAAACTTATGAAACCCTAACTGAAAAACAGATTCAACAAAACCCTAATCCTCCTTACAAAAAGTCGACAGCCTAACCTATTTAAATTAAGCAATAGTTGATGACCAAAAAATCGACTTATCAATTGGTCAATTTATACCATATTCATTCTATTAAATGTGTGGTTCAAATTTAAAATTAAACTTTATAACCTAAAATAAAGTTTTTAATTTTTCTTTAATTTTTTCTGATTTTAACATTTTTCGTTAAAATTTATGAATTACATACCCATTCCCAAAAAGACTTGCACATAAATAATTCGTGAGTTATCGCTTTGAGAAAAGTTCTAGTCAGCTAATGGCAATAACTCAATTGAGCAGACATTGCTTTTGTTTAAATTTCGAAGCAATTAGTTACAAACTAAAAAAATAATGAAAAATTTAATGTTTTTTACTTTTATCTAGATCCTTTTGTGTGAATACAACCGAATGCATGATAAATGATTTCTTAAATCTTTAAAAAAACCAATTTTTGAATTCTACTGCGCAAGATCCTGGTTATCTATTTAGATGCAATAAATGCCGTCCTAAAGAATCAACAGTAAAATAAAAACTTTAGCCGGCGGGGCGGGGTTTAACATCGGCTAGACTTCAAAGGATATTATTTTTTTAGTCTATTGGATTTTTATTAATACTTTTCATCCACAAATATAATGGCCTCAAATTTTAATACCTTATTCGTTAAGTAGGATGAATTGACACGCAAACTGTTCAATTTATTTATGAGTAATTAAGCAAGTTTTATGAACAAGTTAGAATAAATAAAATAGCTAGTGAGGATGAAGGCTATAGCTGCTTATTATTCTCAATTCAAAATCAATGACAAGATCATTTGGAGCCTAGCTTATATCGCAACGTTAACTCTCTTGAGCTAGCAACAACTTTTTGACGACATGTAAGAATCAGCTGTCAATAAAGATTTTGAAAGCGAGCATTAGCTCGCCTTTACTTTATCCCAAGCTTTGTTGTAAAGAATACCCTTTTCACCCAGATATTTAATCAACTCAGCTTTATCTAAAACCTCTTTCGGCATAAATAGAACAGCATTATTTTTTAATTCACTGGATAAATGCTCATAAGCAGCTAAATTTGGACTTAAAAAGAGAGAATGCTCGATGTTTTCAGCAGCTACTTTACCATCTAAAAGAAAATTAATAAATGCATGAGCCAATTCTTTTTGAATAGCTTCTTTAGGAATCACCATAAAATCCATAGAAAAACTAACGCCTTCTTTTGGATAGAAAAAATTCACATTTTTGTTTTCTTTCATAACTTGCAATGCATCCCCATTATAACCATTGACAATGAGATACTCAGCACTGGAAATCCCCGCTTTATATTGTTCGCTTTCAAATTTGGCTAAATTAGTTTTCCAATCGATGAGCACTTGCGCTGCTTGATCAATTTGTTGCAATTGAGTTGTATTGGCACTATAGCCTAAAAATTTCAAGGCAGCGCCTAAAGTCTCCCGCACATCATTAAGCATCGTCATGCGACCTTTATAATTCGATTTGCCAAATACCCCCCAAGAAACTTCTAAATTTTTAATCTTGTCTTGACGATAAACGATTCCAGCACTGGAAACCATATAAGGGACACCTAAATTGAGCAATGAGCGATCGACTTTGTTAGTATACGCAGAATCTAAATTTTTGAGATTGGGAATTAATTCTTTATTTAAAGGATCGAGCATATTTTGTTGATTCATGATTTGCATGAAATAGTTGCTTGGAAAAATGATATCATAACCACCGGCTCCTAACTTTACCTTAGCATACATCGATTCATTAGAATCAAAGGTATCAATAATAACACGACAATGGTGACTTTCCTGAAATTTTTCTATGATTTCAGGTTTGATGTAATCACTCCAAATCATGATGTGCAGTTCTGGCACAGGCGTATTTTGGCATGCCGTAAAAATACTAAGGCTAGCGAACAGGGAAAGTAATAAGAGAAAGTATTTTTTCATGCTCAATCCTCTTTAGATAAACGTTGTGTAAAAAATATAAATACAAATGTCACGCCCAAAATCAGAACAGAAAGCGCATTCACTATAGGTGTCGATCCAAACTTAATCATATTATAAACATAAACAGGCAACGTCGAAACCCCCTGCCCCGCAACAAAAAAAGTAATGACAAAATCGTCAATAGAAAGAATAAAAGCTAAAAGAGCTCCAGACATCAATCCTGGTGCTAATAAAGGAAGTAAAATCCTTTTGATTAAGGTCCAGGTATTTGCTCCTAAATCTTGTGCAGCTTCTATCAAAGTAAAATCAAAATTCTGCAGTTTTGAAAGCATAACCATCGTAACATAACTCATACAAAATGTCGTGTGTGCAATAAAGACCGTAAAAAGGCCCAATTTTACATTTACAGTGACAAAAAACAGAAGAAGACTAATTCCTGTTAGAATATCAGGAATAAGCAGCGGGGTATAAATGAGTCCGTAATGGAAATTTTGTAATTTGGATTTATAAAGGTGTAAAGCAAAAGCTGCACACGTTCCTAAAAAAGTCGATACAATTGTCGCAGACACACCTACGATTAAAGAATTACGTAAAGCATACCACATTTTATGCTCATTCCAAAGCCGATCATACCACTTATAAGTAAAACCAACCCATTGTCCACCAAATCGTGAATCATTAAAAGAATTAATGATTAAAACGAGAATGGGAACGTATAAAAAAATGAGAACAAAAACTGTGATCCAAAAACTTAATGGACTTTTTTTCATTCTCTGTTCCTCACTTCTACTTCAATTTTTTTTTGCCGAGTAGAAATAAAAACATAGGCTAAAAGTGGTAAAAAGATAACTAAAGACAAAAGAGCAGAAAGAGCGCTTGCTTGGGGTAAATGACGATCAACAAAGACTCTTTGAGCAATTTTATTCCCAATCATTTCACTGCTAAACCCTCCTACAAGGTCTGGAATTACATATGCACCAACGGCAGAAATGAAAACCATCATTGTTCCTGTTAAAATTCCTTTAGCTATTCCAGGAATAAACACTTTAAAAAATGCTTGGTTTTTTGTGGCTCCTAAATCCATAGCAGCTTCAAATAGCTGAAAATTGAATTTGGAAGCTGCTGCATAAATAGGAAAAACGGCAAAAGGTAAATAAGTGTAAACCATAACTAAAATGACTGAACCTAGATTATAAAGGAGAGATGTATCAGCATCTATCAGGTGAATAGAAACAAGAAAATTTTTGATATACCCTTCGGGATGTAAAAGCATTTTCCAAGCAAAAATCCGAATGAGAAAACTACTCCAAAAAGGAAGAACTAACATGAGCATGAGCAAGCGCCTAGCTCGTTTTGAAATCAATGTCATCTGGTAGCCAACTGGCAACGCTAAAAGCAAACAAAATAGCGTCGTCGCTATTCCCAAAAAAATCGTTCGGAATAGTAAAACGTAATAATTAGGATTGATTAAATCTTTAATTGCTTCTAAAGACCACCCCTCGCCAACTCCTCCATAAATATTATTTGGCTTTAAAGCATAAGCATAAATGATACAGGTTGGTATCAAAAAAAATACTAAGAGCCAAATAAAAGAAGGTAGGGTTAAAACCCACTCATTTTTAGTTTTGCTATTCATTGTTATTCTCGAGCTTTTGGCATCGCTCCAAGATAAATCCATCATCTGAATGCCACCAAATCCACACTACATCTTTCCATTTAATGGGGGCTTCATCAAGAAGGAACCGACTGTGTTGTTGATTGACAGAAATTTTTCGATCTCCGACTTGAATACCAAAATGAGTATGATCCCCTTTGTAAATGACATCATCGACAATTCCCTGAAAAACATTTTGAAGAGGATGGGCCTGAATTTGTTCGCGAGAAATATGAATTTTTTCTGGTCTTACACTAAGATGAACAGCATCTCCTTTCGATAGTTGTTTATCATTAAAACAATAAATTTGAGGAAATCCTTCTACATCAACAAGACTGTATTCCTTTTGAGTCGTCTCTTTTACCCAACCATCAAAAAAATTGGTGTCACCAATAAAATCTGCCACAAAACTACTTTTGGGCATTTCATAAATTTCTATAGGATTTCCAATTTGCTCTAAACTCCCTTTATGTAAAACAGCAATGCGATCACTAACAGCCATAGCCTCGCTTTGATCATGAGTAACAAAAATAAATGTGATTCCCACTTCATCATGAATACGATCTAAATCTAAGAGCATTTTTTGGCGTAATTTTAAATCCAATGCCGCTAAGGGTTCATCTAGTAATAAAATGCGAGGATGGTTGACTAAAGCTCTTGCAATAGCTACACGTTGCTTTTGCCCCCCGCTAATTTGATCAGGCTTTTTATGTCCGTGTTCTTTCATCTGAATTAAACCCAACATCTGCTCGACTTCTCGTTTAATTTCTGTTTCAGATCGCTGAGCAATGCGAAGACCAAAGGCGATATTTTCCCAAATCGTTAAATGAGGAAATAAAGCATAGTTTTGAAAAACGGTATTGATAGGTCGTTTATTCGCAGGGAGTTTAGTGATGTCTTGCCCGTCAAGTAAAATCCTTCCTTGATCAGGTTTTTCAAATCCTGCCAAAATCCTTAATAGTGTTGTTTTTCCACATCCACTAGGGCCTAGAAGAGAAAAAAACTCTCCTTTATTAATAGCAAATGACACATCATTCAGGGCTATACTATCTGCAAATTTTTTTGAAACATGTTCAAAAACGATGCCTTCTACCATCAATACCTCTTTTCAAGCTAACGATTATTTTAATTTATAAACTTTTTCGCATGATTAAAAGCCTAATAAAAACTTCTAAGCATAACTCGATTTTTCTAATTAGGCAACTCTTTAACAACACTCATAGCTATTAGCTAAAATATGTCTCCAATTAGAAATTCACAATCTTTTTAAAAACAAATTATTAAATAAAATGAATCGCTAAACTTTTAATTACATTTTTTCTCGTTTATCATTACATTTTTAACATTAAAAATAATGTATTTTTTAAGGAGTAGGCTTTTGAAATTTTTTTTATTTTCAATACTCTTTCTTGCTCCATATCATCAACTTTAATATAATGTTGGCAATTTCTAAAAAAATTTTATCTTATGAAAAAAGTTTGTCGTGTTTTTTTTATTTTTTCTCTTTTATTGTTCTCTCCAGCATGGTCTGAACTATTAAGTTTTGATTTAAAGCTCACTAACGGTTATCGATCCGATTCTCTGAATACGCAGCGTAAATTCTTGAAAGCATACGAGTCCTCGTTTTCAAATGATCAACTTAAACTACGATCTATCTCTCTTTATCAAGTCGGTTTCAAAGCTAATCTTTGTCTACTGAGTTTATTCGTCCATTTAGATGCCGATTATGCTTGGGCAGGATCAGGAGGATGGAAAGAGATCCAACATCTCTATTCCCAACAAAATGCTCGTTTCGAATCTAGCAAACTCAAAGGAATGACTAAGGATGCTATATTGGGAGTAGGATATCAATTTAACTTGATTCCTTTTTACCGTTTAATCACTTTAAGACCTATGCTTGGCTGGTCTTATCATGAACAGCACTTTAAGACAACACATATAAAAGCACGAATCAATGATGTGTCAAAAACTGCAAATTTAGGCTATTCCAATCATTGGGAAGGACCTTGGGCCGGGATTAACCTAAAAGGTTTTTTAGATGAATTTTCTATCGACCTAGGTTATGAATATCATTGGGGGAACTGGCAATCTAAAAAAAACATACACGGCTTACAAGCGTTAAAAGATCAATTAGCTCGTAAAGGTTGGTCAAAGCACACGCACGGACAAGTTTTTTATATCGATGCAACATGGCACTTTAATTTATGTTGGTATATCGGATTTGGTTTGAAACTTCAGGAATGGAAAGTTGCGCAAGAGAGGCTAAAATCTCCCAATGAAAGTGTTTTAAACGAAAAATCTCATCACACAGCATGGCGATCTTTTGCTGCAACAATAGATATTGGATTTGGGATTTAAATAATCAATCCACCTTATTTCTACTGATTGGCTGCATTCATCAATTCAGAAAAAGCCTGTTTCATCGAGCGATTTTTGTCTTTTGGATTAATCAATAGTTTAAAGACATAAGAAACTCTCCAGATATTTTCATGAGCAAGAAGTTTAGATTGTTCAATCGCATGAACAATATCTCCCTCGAAAATGACTAAACGCATATGCTTAGCATCAGCACAAAATGATTGTTTATCATTTTTATCAAAAAAAACTGTCCCCAAACCGTATTCTGAAGTAAAAGCCTCCGATGTGGAATAAAGCATAGCCGAAACTAGCCAAGGCTTGCCTTCGGATCCGTTGAAAAAAATATTAAAATGAAATTTAGGAGTCTCTGAATACAAAATGGGTATTCCAAAAACAATGCCTTGCTCAGTATCATAATCTCGATGTTTCCCCATCTCCATACTTTCTAAAGTTTTACTTTCAACTCGATTACTAGCTACAGCTGGTACGCAAAGGTCTGCCTCATACATTTCCCAAGGGAGGGTAGAAATATCGGCATGTAAACGATCCGCCAACCAATTTAACAATTTAAAAAGTTCTTGAATGGCAGATCCAGGATTTAAAAAGAACTTCCATTTTTCTTCCGGATCCATCGCACGATCAGGTGTCTCCCCTTTTGATCGACTATTTTGATCGGCAAAAATCTTCGTCTTAAAATGTCCTTGCTTTGAAAAATTTCGTAAACTTTCCCCTTCCTCCTCGGTAAAATAGCGATCAATCAGATAGATATCTTTTCCCTCAATTAATTCATGATTAATTAGACTTTGTTTTAATCGAATGGGAGGAGATTTGAAATCAATGGATACAAAATGAAAAACCGTTGGATTGGTTTTTTCTGTTTGATAATGATAACTGATAATAGAAGCGTTTTCTTTTCTTAATTGAGGAGTTTCTAATTTGTGAAGAAGTTGAATCTGCTCTTTATTATCATCCATTTGTTTTCCTCAGTAAAATTTAAGCTGTCTTTTAAAAACTCATAATTTTGACCATAATCTCGAATTTCACCCTTGTCAATAGTTAATCAGGTATTCAAATCTATGCCTCGGATAAACGCCTAATCAAGATAAAAAAGATAACAGAAGGTGTTTAATTTCATTTCTTTCTTTAACGATCCTTATTTTTGTATCTCACTCTGCGTGAAATCGTTAAAATAAATAAATATTTTATGAAACCGTTTTTACGGTTAATGAAAAATAAACAAGAACTAATTTGAAAAAATCTTAGCTAATTCAACGCCACTTTAACGTAAGAAACCCTCAAAAATATTCTAGGAGCTTAACAGCTTCGATTTCTGTATTTGAAAAGAACAGTCGAGGCTTGGATGGATTCAAACAATAATTAGCAAGACCTGCCATCAGATTGCTAAGAAACTTCCATCGACTTCGGTGCCGATGATGTTCTATCTGACAGCTACTCTTCAACAGATGATTCACACTTTCAATCATAGCCCTCTTTTTTAGCATGAATTTATCCACTAATGTAGTCCGTTTATTTTTCATCTTCTTCTTTACTTTTGTAAAAAGATGAATTCCTTTTTGCATTATAGTATGAGCCAGTTTTTCTGAAATATCCCCTCTATCTGCGAACGCTTTTGCTTTCATCCCTTCTATCATTTCTGGAACCGGTTTGCGATTATCAATATTGCCAGTTGTCAAATTAAATGCTACAATTTCTGCATGATGATTAATCACAAGATGGAGCTTAAACCCAAAGCACCAACCGATGGTTGTTTTTCCTCACTTAGCGTGACTCTTTAAAGACACGATGGGAAGAGGCACGTTTGACGCGGGCAAACCGTTAATCCTGTAGAGTCTATCAATAAAATCCCTTCACAGATCTCTTAGTGTTCTTGGATCAAGCAAAACATAGGAAAAAATGCTTCAGAGGTGAGTTGAACAAATCTTGAGTACCCAATAAAATGAGGGAATAAATATTTTAAAGTTGTTTTTACATGGTTTAAGTAGAAGTGTTTAAATGTTCTGTCATTGGAACGATGAAAAAGAAGAAAAATCGTTAACACTTCACTTAAGGATGTTCTAAAAGCTCTTTTGCGGATTTTTCTTTTCGTATATTCTATTTGTTTTTGGAAACACATTTGGTGAAATCTATTAGAAAAATTATCCACAAGACAAAACAGTTTGATCATCTCTATCTCGTTCATTTTGGCCTCTTTGCTTAGTTTTTGTTCTGGAAAACAAAATCTTCTAACAAAAAGAGGCCTTTTTTCAACAAAGATCCCTCAAAATATAGCCGGAAGATAGCTTACGTTAAACTGGCGTTAAAAATGGGTTAATAAAATTTTTCCCATAAAGACTTTTTCATGGATTTTTTTTGTTTTTACTGTAAAATCTTTGTAAATTTCGAAAACTTTCATCGATTAAATAAAAAAATATACACGTAAAAGTAAATGTTAAAACCTTTCATTCAAATAATTTTAATGTTGTGTTTATTGACTGTTGGATCTTTTCTATTGAATCTAAAAGTGAATTATCACCTAAAAAGATTACACGTAAATCTAACCCCTGAACAATCAAAGGAAGTTAAATGGCTAGTCTCTTCAGTCGTCACAATATTAACCGCATTGTCCTATTTGCTGTATTTGGTACTTTCACATTAACATACGGTCTACCACTTCATGCTTTACCTCAAGGTGGTATTGGAATCAATGAAGTTGCGTTCCTTTATAGAGTAGAGAAGCTAGTTGAGAAGATTTGGAAGCTTGAAAAGAGTGATAACAAAGATAAGATGTATTCTGCAATCATAGACCTTAAAAGCGAGCTTGAAACATCGTGCGGTATCAAAGTTGACCTAAATAAACACATGGATAACGTTGAAAAACAACTCAAAAATCGTGGTTTTAAAGCTCCTAAAAAAGAGTTTGATGCAATACGTAAGGCTATTAAATACAAAGAAAAGAAGCACAACAAACATGCCAAATATTTAGCCTCTGTAATGTACCTAGAAGGATACGAGATAAACGCAGCGGATGAGGAATTGATGTTCCCTGAATACATGGCCAAGCATAGCCATGGAAAAGATAATAAAGATGATGACAAAGAAGAAGTATGTGTTCCTGCCCAATTAGTCTTTGGAGTCACTCTGACATTGTGTGGGCTATTTTTAATGGTCATTCCGTTTCCTGCATGTAAGCCATGGGGAGAAAGGATGATTGCTTCTGGATTTGTTATCTGTGGGAACTGTATAAGTGGAAAGGTGGATAACGATCACAAAAACGATAAAGATAAAAAATAGTCTGTAAACTCTGATACTGAGGATGTAACATCTTCGGATTGTTCTATCCATTTTTCAATGAATTTACTGGGCATATGCCTTTGTCTTTAGCAGATGATATGTAGACCGTTTGTTTCGTATATGTAGTTTTGGATTGCAGCAGAGGAATCGCCATTCCATTATCTGTAAACTTAATATTTTATATGTTCAAACTCACAACTTCAGATCGTCTAAATGCTCCAAAAAAAATTAAGGTTAGCAATGATTTATAGTTAATTGAATTTAATCGTGCATATAGATATAGTTTGAGTTAAAAATTTATGGCATATTCTAAAGATTTAAGGCAAAAAGCACTCAACTATTTAGAAACTGGACATTCTGCAGAAGAATGTCAGACAAGTTTTCGGTGTAGCATTAAGAACAGTGTTTAATAGCTGGCTGAAGCGCCAAAGGAATGGATGTTTAGAAGATAAATCAAGAAAAAGACATCCAATTAAAATTGATCATGACCAACTAAAGAGCTATATTGAAAAATATCCTGATAGTTATTTGAAAGAGATAGCGAAAGAATTTAATGTAGATCCTTCCTCTATATTCTATGCTTGTAAAAGGCTTAAAATCACTTTAAAAAAAGACCTTATTTTACAAAGAAAGAGATGAGAAAAAACGTGAGGAGTTTAAAAAAGAATTAAAAAAAATAGCACAAGAAGATCGTGTTTATCTTGATGAAAGTGGAATCAATGAGTGTCTAAAACGTCATCGTGGGCGAGCTTTTAGAGGAGAGAAAGTTTATTCAGCTGTATCTGCCCATCGTTTTGCAAGGGAAATCTTGATAGCAGCTAAATGCCAATCTAAAATTTTTGCTCCTTTTTGCTATACAGAAACATGTCATCCTATCTTGTTTAATACATGGTTAGAAAAATATTAATTCCAGCGCTTAAAACTGGACAGGTGATTATCATGGATCATGCACATTTTCACAAGTCTAAAAAAACCAAATATCTGCTTGAACAAGCCAGATGCAAAATTTTATTTCTTTCCTCCTATTCACCTGACTTAAATCCAATTGAAGTTTTCTGGGCAAATTTTAAACAATTAGTCCGATTAAGTTTAAACAAATTGTCAAGTCTTGCAAAAGCCATTGATTATTCTTTTTATCAAATATGTACATAAGTGCACAATTAAATTCAATCAAATATAGTTGGGAGAATATGTTTTAGACCGCGATTTGATTGAATAAAATTACTTAGAGTGCATTTACGAGCGAATTTCACTGGTACCTTTATTAGAAAGCATCTTTTAAAATGCTGAAAGCCATCTGAATCTTTCTAAGATTATCATATGTTTGAGAAATTTCTCAACATTTGCAGAAAAAAAACGTCATAGAAAGGAAATCTAAATCAATTCTATTTTCAATTAGCTTGGCCATCAGCAAGTCAAGATCGTGCAAAAATAACTTCTTCGGGCGAAAAATGTAAGTAAACAATTATCCAGAATCAATTTTTCTAAAACATTTATACAATGAATCGGTTGGGGGAAATGGATAACCATAAAAATGGGAAAATGGAAAGCAAACCATCCATCCAGCCTGCAGATCATCTTAACAATAATCCAGATTTTCATTTAACTGGTATCCATCTTCCCAAAAAACTGCACAACTAGTTATGCATAAAACTGGCCAAGCAACTATCCATCAAAATGGAAAGGTTGGTTTAATCATTGATAAAAATTAAAGGGGCCTGATTTTTCCCACTTATATTGGCTTTAAACTGAAAAAAGGCATTGGAATAGTTTTACTTGCCAACAAAAGTCAAAGGCAAATTACTCCATTAGATCGCTTATTACTCAAGCAATTCGTTTTTGATCACAAAATTTCTTTAAATGACTTAAAAAGTCTAAACTTTTAAGATGAATGAATAAATAATCAACGAACTAAAAGTTTAATGCGCTATCAAAGCCCCCTTACTTCTTTTGACTACTATTCCCCCATTTGTGCCGTTTTTTGCTTGGTCACTGTATTATCCAATATTCTTTCCGCAAAAATGGTTTTTCTGCCTCTCTTTCAGTTAAACATCCCGGCAGGATTATTGACCTATCCTTTGACTTTTCTATTGAGCGATTTGATTACAGAGCTGCTTGGCGCTAAAAAAGCAAAAGAGATGATTTATACTGGATTGGGAATAAATATTCTAAGTTTTGGCTTAATCGAAGTAGTGCTTTTATTACCCACTTCTATTGGAAATGACCAAGGAGCTTTTAAAGAAATCCTTGGGTTAAGTGGTCTGAGAATTTTTTCTTCTTTAACAGCCTACCTAATCGCTCAAATTATCGGAATTCAAGTTTATGCTTTAATAAAAAAATTCACAGGTTCTCGTTTTCTTTGGCTACGCAGTAATGGAGCGGCTTGCATTTCTCAGTTGCTTGACTCAATTGTCATTGATATGCTTTATTTTTATTGGGGTCTGGGGATGCCAATATCCCATATTTTACCAATTATTTTCTTTTCATTTGCCTATAAAACTTTTTTTAATTTTTCGACAACACCTGTTTTTTATTTTATTGTTTATCTTTTCAAAACAGTTTGGCAGGGAGAAAATTTAAAAAGAAATAAAAACGAATATTTCATTAAGGACACATCATGAAACAAATCACACCATTTAAGATTTTTTTAACTTTTTTTATCAGTTTTTTAGTTTATTTCATTATTTCCTATCAGCAAGCTGCTGAAAAAGAATCTCAATTTCAAGCAACGCAGGAAAGACTTGATAAGCTCGAACAACAAATGCAACAACTAAAAGAAGAAATACAACTGTTAAACAAATAAAAAAAATAAGTTTCATAACGAATGTCTTATCGTTGATTTAAAATATAGCGCAGTACATAAGGGAGTATTCCTCCGTGTCTATAATATTCAACTTCAATAGTCGTTTCCAATCTAGCTCGGAGATTAACGAGCTGGATTTTATCTTCGCTCTTAATTTCTAAAATCAATTCTTGATTGGGCTTTAATGCTTCCTCAAATCCTTTAATAGAAAACAACTCTTCTCCTATAATTCCTAGGCTTTCCCAACTTTGCTCGGGTAAAAACTCTAGAGGTAAAATTCCCATTCCGATGAGATTACTTCTGTGAATACGTTCAAAACTTCGAGCAACAACAACGCGAACGCCAAGTAGAGCTATGCCTTTCGCTGCCCAATCGCGAGAACTTCCCATCCCATAATCTTTACCTGCAAAAATGATCAAAGGAACTTCTCTATCTGCGTAAGCTTGACAAGCATCAAAAATGGGCAATTCCATGCCATCCGGCATTAAAGTCGTCAAACCCCCTTCTCTATCCTCCACCATTCTATTACGTAATCGAACATTCGCGAATGTCCCTCGCATCATCACTTCATGATTTCCTCGTCTACTGCCATAGCTATTAAATTCTTTTTCAGAAATACCCAAAGACATTAAATATTTTCCAGCCGGAGAATCAGATTTAAAACTACCTGCTGGAGAAATATGATCTGTTGTAACAGAATCTCCAAATAAAGCAAGCGGGCGCATGTCCTGTAGCTTTTTCAAATTGGGTAATTCCAGAGAAAAATTTTCAAAGTAGGGAGGCTGTCTAATATAAGTGCTTTCACTTTCCCAGTTATACTGCGATCCTTCTTTTGTGATAATTTTATCCCAAACTGGATTGTCTTGCGAAATACTTGAATAACGAAGCTTAAACATGTCCGGTTTAATAGCCTGTCGAATAGTTTTTTTAATTTCATTTTCAGAAGGCCAAAGATCTTTTAAGTAAACAGGTTGGCCATTTTGATCATATCCAATGGATTCATTCGCTAAATCGATATCAATCCGCCCAGCAAGAGCATAGGCCACTACTAAAGGCGGAGACATGAGGAAATTTGCTTTAACTGAGCCGTGAATGCGTGCCTCAAAGTTTCGGTTACCACTTAAAACACTTACCGTGATCAAATCAAAATGTTTAATTGCTTTTTCAATTTTTTCATCCAATGGCCCGCTATTTCCAATACAGGTTGTGCAACCATAAGCCACCAGTTGAAATCCTAATTGATCTAAATACTGCTGTAAATTTGATTTAGCTAAATAATCCGTGACAATTCTCGAACCGGGAGCCAAACTAGTTTTAATCAACGAATTGACTTTTAATCCTCTTTCAACAGCTTTTTTTGCCAAAAGCCCTGCTGCTAACATCACATTTGGATTACTTGTATTGGTACAACTTGTAATAGCAGCAATAACAATCGAACCATGCGTTAAAATGATTTCTTCATCAATATGATTGGCATAACCCGGATTGGCGACAGGAAGTGTTAATGGTCTATTAGCGAGCATTTCAGACTCACTCCAAGGTTGCTCCTTAGTCATGCGACCAAAAACAGAAGTTCCTCCCCATTCGTGCCGATGATCTAGGGAAAATACGCCACCTGAATGTACTTTAATATGAGGCTTTTCTTCTGCTTTCCCGTAACCTCCATTTGCAATCGGAATTTTTAGTAATTGATCAAACTTAGCTTTAACGTTTAATAAATCAATCCGATCTTGAGGTCTTTTCGGTCCTGATACACAAGGTTGAATTTGCGTTAAATCTAATTCTAAAATTTTTGTAAAATCGATATCCCCTTTTCTCGGAATTCCAAATATTTGCTGCGAAGTTAAATATTCTTTAACTAATTGTATGTGTTGCTCATCTCGACCCGTCATACGTAAATACTCTAGAGTCTGTTCATCGACAGCGAAAAATCCCATTGTTGCACCATATTCAGGAGCCATATTTCCGATTGTTGCTCGATCAGCAACTGTTAAACTAGCAGCTCCTTCACCGAAAAACTCGACAAATTTTCCAACAACTTTCTCGTTTCTTAAAAGTTCTGTGATGTACAATGTTAGATCTGTGGCTGTAACTCCATCTTTCAGCTCTCCGGACAGATGAACTCCAATAACTTCTGGCATTTGAATAAATAGAGGTTGTCCTAACATGGCCGCTTCAGCTTCAATTCCTCCTACTCCCCACCCAACAACTCCCAATCCATTAATCATTGTTGTGTGAGAGTCTGTTCCCACTAAAGTATCTGGATAAAGCCAATGAATTCCCTCCACTTTTTTATGAACCACAACCTCAGCGATATGTTCTAAATTAACTTGATGAACAATTCCAATGCCAGGAGGAATCACTTGAAAAGTTTTATAAGCTTTTTGTCCCCACTTCAAAAAAGAATACCTTTCTCGATTTCTTTCGAACTCAATTTTTAGATTGAATAAAAATGCATCATTAGTTCCTGCACGATCCACTTGCACTGAATGATCTACAACTAAATCCACAGGAACTTTAGGCTCTATGATCTTCGCGTCTAAGCCGAGTTTAGCTACAGCATCCCTCATGGCCGCTAAATCGACCAAAAGAGGTACGCCGGTAAAATCTTGTAAAATGACTCTAGATACAATAAACGGAATTTCTCCTTCAGGTGTCATCCGGCTATTCCAATTTACCACTCTTAAAATATCTTCTTCTTTGACGAGATGCCCATTACAATGACGCAGCATAGATTCCAGCATGATTCGAATAGATATAGGAAGCCTTCGAATAGAAACCGAAATATGTTCCTCAAGTTTAGGCAAAGAATAATAATAATAGTTTGAGCTCAGTTTCTGAAGAGTATTAAAAGGATTAATTTTAACAGACATCTCTTGTCCTCGTAAGTCAAATAAAAATTTTATTGTATTCTTTTTTTATTTTTCGAAGGAAATAGAAACCCATGCTTCATTCAAAAATTTTAAAAAAAATATTTAATTATTTTATTTTAAGAATTTTAAACTAATTCACAAAGGTTTCAAATGCCTGTTTTTCTTTTAAAAGATGGGAATGATTTGTCAAATCTTCGATATGCAAAGGAACCGCTGTAGCAAACCCTTTTCTTAGTAAAAAAATATCGCTATCTTCACGCTCATCATACTCAGCCAATTTTGAACCCAACCAGTAATAGCTATTTTGTTCGGCAGGATGTTGACGTTTCTCTGGATTTTCAGCCCAATATTCTTTTCCTTGCGTCGTTAAACGAATGCCTTTAATAGGGCCATGTTCAGTTTTAGGGAAATTAACATTTAAAAACGTTCCTTCTTGCATAGCATTTTGCAAAGCATAGTTGACGATGCCCGGAATAAAAGATTCTACCAAATGATAAGAGGGATTAAAATAATCGCCGTAAGAAAAAGCAATTCCAGGGATTCCCTGCATAACGCCTTCCATAATAGCTGCAACAGTCCCACTATAAAAAACATTTCGCCCAGCATTCGTCCCTCGATTGATACCTGATACAATTAATTGTGGTCTCTTTGGTAAGACGACATTTAAAGCTAATTTAACGCAGTCAGCAGGCGTTCCATTCACAGACCAAACATTAGCCTGGGCATTTAACCAATCTACTTTTTCAATATGTAGCGGACGTCTCACTGTAATAGATAAACTAACAGCTGATTGTTCTTGTTGAGGAGCAACGATAATGAGATCAGCAAGATCTTGAATCGATTGCCATAAATGGCGAATCCCTTTAGCATGAACTCCATCATCATTAGTTACTAAAATTAAAGGCTTTGAGCTCATTTTTATTTTTCCATTATAAAATGTGTAATTATTAAGAAAAATAACAAAATTTATTTTATACAACAAATAATTTAAATCATTTAAAATATAAGTATAGTTAAAATAAAATTAATTAAAAAATTTATTTTTTACTTATTTCTTGCAAAAGAAAGGATTAACTTATCAAAATTTGGTTTATTTTCCCCTTTGGTCAATGATGAGGTTTTATGTCTCAATTTATAGCAGAACCCAATCCCGATACAAATAAACGTAAAGAACCACTATTAAACTCATCATTTAATATTGAACAATTATCAAGACAAATTCAGTCTACTCCTTTTCTTATTAAGCAAGCCCTGGAAAGTGATCGCATTTTACTAGATCATCTTCAAAATTTAACTGAACGCACAAAAGCCTGTATCATGCATTTTAATGAACAGAAACAAACGATTTTAACTCGTTTTGATAATTGGCTAGCACCACTTGCTAGCGAGGTATTAGACGAATTTATTAAACAAGCTCAGTTATTAAAAAATGAACTAGATGAAACTCTTCTTAATTTAAGAAAAATTGACACAATCGACTGGGATAAACATGCCAATTCTTGGTTAACCCTTTACCACCAGTGGAGCGATCATAAAGAACTTAATAAAAAAATTTTAAAACTCGTTTCCGATCGAACTGAACATTTGATTGATAAAGACTTAAAACTCATTAAAGAGTATCAAATTCAATATTTATCAAAAATGGAAGAAGAAGACCCCGATCTGATAAACTTAGAAAATCGACTTGCTAAAGCAATTGAAGAACCCCTTAAACATCTCGTTGAACTGAAAACACATGTGAAAAATGCAGAGTCAATGCAACAAGCTTCTGAGTGGATTGAAAAGCTTGATTCTCAAAGAGAAAATTGTTTCGACCAATTGTTAATGAAAATTGACTCTGTTGTAAAAGAAGTCGTTTTACCAGAAGCTGAAATTAGTTCTGAAGATTTAAAAGAAGTTGAAAATGAGATGCATTTTGTCGCCCAAGAACTCAAGCATATACATGAACTATTACCCAAGCTTGATAAACATGATGAAAAAGAATTTTATTTTACTGAAGTTCGTTTAGAAGGACTTAGAGATCATTTAGAACAATTCGACTCTTTAAAATTACCCATTCCTACGAGAGATCGCTTAGAAACACTATTCGCAACTATTGAAGCAACGCTTTCAGAAGTTTTAAAAAGGAATGAATGAATTATTAATAAATATATTCATCCGCTATTTCTCTTTTATCATGCCCGTCAAGGACATGAAAAGCTCTTAATTTATTAAGTGTGATTGGAGAAAGCTGTCCGATCGGAATATAAACAATTTTTTTACCAAACCGACGCGCAAAACTTTTTAATTGGCTTCTAGGTGGCGTACTCGCCACATAGACAATAATAGGCTTAACCGCGTAATCTATTGCTGCCATTAAAAGAACTTCCGATTTGAAGCGGCAATCAAAATAATCTGGGTCAAACCAAATATTGCGCATTCTTCTTGGAGGATAGGACATCATAAATCCTCCATACTCACAGCGACTTATTCCGGGCCCTACAACATGATGAGAAAGAGAGGTTGCATAAAAAGACATGTCTGATTCTTGTTGATGTTCTCCAATCCATGTCGTTCGCCAAGGATATTTTTCTTGATAAGGTTTACCCTCTTCAGCCTTATCTTCATCAAAAATCAAACAAATTGAGCCCACTCCCGCCGGAGGTTTTCCCTTTGTTTTCACAAATAATTTTCTTTCATGCCAATGACGAATTGTTTCTTTGGTATCTATTCCATCTTCAATACTAGAAGAAAAAGGAATCGTGCGAGCCCCTTCTTCAGCTAAAATTTGACAACCTTTCTTTTTCAAAAAATCCCCAAATTTTTCAATAGCAATATCTTCTGGAGGATATGAACAAATACTAAAAGGATTCGGTGGGGTAAAACGAAAAGAGGACCGATCTTTACGAACTTTTGGAATAGAATTTTTTCGCCCTTTCTCTTTGAGATAAAAACGAATTTGTTTGCTATAACCCCAAACATCCTCAATAGAAAGATCTAATTCAGGAAGGTTATCAATATTTTTAAGAAAAGGATAAAAAGTTGCTAATTCCCAAACTTCATAAGCATAGTTATTATCAACACATCCTTTAGCAGAAGATAAAATTTTATAAAGATCAGGCATTAACTGCCCTCCGACTAATGCATAGTTACGCACAAACTTCATAATATTGCGTAAGTGATAACCAGCAAAAAAATTACCTGTGTTTTCCACATATTTTTCAGAGGCCTCTTTATAAAGCTGCAAAATAACATTTTGCCGATCAACGAATTTTCCATAGAGAAAGTTTTCTCTCATGGTTTCATATTTATAAGAAAGATACCCCCATTCAAATAAGATGTCTCTTGCAGATTCCGGTGTAAGCGTACAAAGTTCAATAATGCCTCGATCTGCATGATAAACTTCCGGGAAAGAACGATTATCCACTAATTTCAACACTTGAGAAAGATGCGCCATTCCCCCTACAAACAAAATACGATCATATCTAAGAGATAGTTCTTTTAAACGACGAGCCATATAGATTTCTCTTTCCTGATCTAAATGATTAAATGGCTGTCGATTTTCTTTTCGTGCTTGCTCATAAATATTATAGTAAGCTTTTAAACCTATTCGATGAATTGCATACGGATCGGGAACTTTTTCGTGAATATCAGGGTAGTGATCAACGTCTAAATCGATACAATAGGCGGGAACTTGATGCTCCATTGAGCTTCGCAGCGCTTCAAAAATAGGGTCGCATGGCTCTGCCATAAAATAAACAGGGTCATGATCTTGGTTATAGGTTAAGACAACGCTAATGTCTGGTAATCGAGAAGCTGCGTGTAACATTTTAACTTGCATTGTCTCAGGTAATTCAACAGCGACGCAATCTGGTTTAAGCGTATCAAAAGCCCATTTAACTTGCGTAGCCATTTCCATATTATAATGAATAATAGGAACAGCGTAAATATGCCCTTTTTGAAGATAAAATAAATCGTTTGTGAGCATAAGACCTCTAAAGCACGTATATTAAAGCTTCATCTCCCAGAGTCATTAAAATAGCCTCCCGCAATAAATTTTCAATATTCCCACTATTACCATTTAAGCTTTTAATTCGTTTAGCAGCATAACGAGCAATGTTAATTCCGTCTCGGATCGTATAATTTTCGCGGCTTGTATGAGCTTTTTGTAGGAAATTGACCACGTATTCCATGATGTATTCATCAACGAAGGGAAGATTTTCTCGAAGTATCCGGCGTTCTTCTTCTGCTTCAGGAAAATCGAGATAGATTTGTGGTTGAAGGCGGCTATGGATATATTCTGGAATTTCAAATGTTGAAGCATCATCGTTCATTGTCACGCAAATACGAAATTCTGGATGAGCTGAAACCTTTAAACCGGCAACTATGGACTCGATATAGCGGCGTGTATCTAAAAGAGGGGCTAAAGAAGCCCATGACTTTTCACTCATTCGATTCGCCTCGTCTAGAATACAAACACCTCCTCGAATCATGGCTGTTACAAGAGCCGAAGCTACATATCTTATCCCCCCACCTTGATCAACAACAGGAGTAATTAATAAATCTTCTGGACGTGTGTCCATTGTACATTGGAAAATATAAACAGGCCTGTTGATTTTTTTTGCTGCAGCATATGCCAAAGTTGTTTTACCAACCCCTGGTTTACCAATCAAACGGGGATTAAGTGGAATATCATTTATATCAATCACTAGCCAAGCAGCAAGTAACTGTTCCATAACATCTCTTTGACCAATCCATTCAAACTTAAACTCATCAGGAAATCCTAAAAAAATTTCAACTCCTTGAATTTGTACGCTGCTTTCATGCTCGCTTGGAAGAGAATATGCCATTTTTAATCCTATAATTAATTAGGTAAATGATAAAAAATTTGATCTTATAATTCTCAAGGTGTGGCGGCTTTTTGAGAACCGTAAATTAGACCAGCTTTAGCAATATTTTCACGAGCATGAGGAAAAAGAGTTTCGATTTCGATTAATAATTGTTCCACTTGTTTACGCATCGAATTTTGCCCGACGGGACAACGACACATAATTCTTGCAAAACCCTGCTGTTGTGCAAAAGTTCGAATATTTTTCTCTGCTATGTAAATCAACGGTCGAATAATTGTCACACCATATTCTTGCATGTGAATTTTTGGAAGATTACCAGCAAATTCAGCTTTATGCAATAAATTCATCAGAACAGTCTGTGTATGGTCATCACGATGATGACCAAAAGCAATCGTCGTAATCCCCAAATTTTTGGCAGCTTCAAATAAAAGCCGTCGTCGTTCTCTCGAACAACTGTAGCATTCTAATGTTTCTAATTTTTGAGTTGAAATTCGGGTCGTTAATTGAACTCCGATTTCTTGACATATTGCTCGTAAATGATCTTCATTGACTCCAGCCCCACATGAAAATTCTCCAGATACATGAATTGCATGAATTTCTAAATTTGGAAATCCTCTTCCAGAAATAGCTTTTAATAAATAAAGAAGCGTTAAACTGTCTTTCCCCCCACTTAATGCAACAGCTATTTTAGAAACATCTTTGAGCATCTCATAGTCAAATAAAGCCTTTCGAAAAGTACTTTCTAATTTTTTTCCTAAAGAGGTCCAAGGGGATTGAGCAATTGGAACAGTCATAATAGTCATTTTTGTAATTGTTTTAAAAAATATGATTAAATTATACTTAGTTTATTAGATAACGTAAAGTTTACAATCATGATTTAATAAAAAAATGTGAAAGCAAATTTTATACTATTATACATAATTGTTTAATTCTCTTGTGTATAATTTAGGCTTCGAAAAAAGAGGATATATGTCATCAGAGAAAGCTGGAAGAAATGATCCCTGTCCATGTGGATTAGGCAAAAAATATAAAAACTGTTGTATGCAAAAAGAACAACAAAAAAACCGTACTCAACTCACTTCATTAGGAAAACGTAAATTTACTGCTAAAGTTCTCAGCAGTGGAGGAACACAAAAAAGTGTAGAGCAACCACAAGAGCAGCAAAAAGCAGCTATAGATTATTCAACATTAATGGAACGCTCTTTTGGTAATGCCATTCATAACGAAGAACCCCCCCCTGTTCCTTCGAATTTCGATCAATATTTGATCAAAAAATCTGATTCGAATTCCCCTACAAATTAACTATACATCGGCTTCAAAAACCTTTTTGAGGCCGATTTTACTTTTTCATTAAAAAAACATTGTCGATAAAAAACTGTTTTTGCTATAAATATGCCTTCGTTCGCTGGCATAGCTCAATTGGTAGAGCACCCGACTTGTAATCGGACGGTTGTGGGTTCAATTCCTACTGCCAGCATTTTCCCATTATTGGGGGTGTCGCATAGTGGCAATTGCAAGGGACTGTAAATCCCTCGACTTCGGTCTCCGTTGGTTCGAGTCCAACCGCCCCCATTCTTTTTGGCATTTCTTATAGTCCACTAAGCTAGTAAATAGTTCAAAACTATCTATAGATAGTTTTTTACCGCCTAATTTTAAGTTGTGAAACACTAAATTCAAATGGGGGTATGCTCCTTAAATAGAAGCAGTACCTGTTCATATTTATGGAAATCGTTTTTAAGAAAGATATCTAAAAAAATTTTCCAAAATTTTGTCAGGGCTTCCTTGATTAGGGATTCATGCAAATTGTATTGGAGAGATTGAGAGGTTACTTAGAACGTAATTCACCAAGATAATTTCCCAAATTCCCTTAGTTATGGAGAAGATCCTTTGATTGTAGATTGGAAATTTAATGAATAAGAAGTTGTTCAAGACAGCAGGATCAAAAATTTAGACTTTCAATTTTTAATTCAGTTTTTCCGTTTTTTAATTTAGATCATATTTTCTAATCTCCGAATTAATACAAGAGATATTGATTTAATAAAAACAAAGATAAAGTGTTAATGTTTTTATTTATAATATAAATTAATTTAGCGCTAATTTAATATTACTTTTTATTATTTTGATAAAGTATAATTCACCTTTGATAAAATAACTTTGGAATAATTTATGTGTTCTACAACCTTTGGCGTAAATACGTCATATACAACTAATGCATTTTTGTCTGGAGTACGTTCTTTTGGCGTTTCTGTAAGAGATGCTTTCTGCACTACTACCCAAAAAATTAAAGATGCTGTGACGTCTCCAGTTGGCCAGGGAGTGATTGGTTTTGGATTAGGGGTAGGAGTTCATAAAATCTATGGGCCGTTAACAGACAAAATAGTCAAATTCTTAGGAGTATCTACAATCCTTCTAGATCCATTTAGTGGTTTAGGCCTCGGCTGTAATATTCTTTTAACACCTTTTATATGTGTTCTAGGACCTATTTTAGAAGAGAAAATATTTAGAGGGGATCTTCAAGGAATGCTTAAAGATAAACTCAATTTTTTCTATGTGAATCGAGGTTTTTCGGATTCAGGTGCTAACACTGCTGCTCGTGTAACATCAATATTTTTTGCATCGATTGTCTTTGGGCTTATTCACTTTACTAATGCTATTGTGTTTTGGTGTAATCCAGTTCTTTTCCTTCCTCAAGTAGTAGCTGCTACGATCATGGGACTTATACTCGGTCTTGCCAAAGAATTTTCAGGAGAATTGCATATGCCCTTTGGAATGCATATTGGTAATAATACTCTAGCCTGGGCTCACTATATAAAGGCAACTTTGTAAATTGAAGTGATCCAGGATCGTTATGATAATCCAAAAGTTTACTAAACCAATTAGATTGTTATTGAATCGCAAAGAGTAAGTCACTAAATCATTAAAAATCTTACTTGGTTGACCTTATTCTCTATTCTCATCCAAAAACAAATATTTTTTTACTTTCCTATTTACTAAAACTTGATGCTAAGTTTTTTAGATGTTTTTGAAAGTTATAAATGAATGGGCTTGTCATAAACTTTGACCAATCAATAGTTCTGAACCCGTCCAACCGCCCCAATCCTTTCATAATCAAAGAGTTATTCAACTCCTCAGTCTAATTAGTATTTTGCCCAGTTTGTTTTTGTCCAGCTCTTTTATTTGAGTATGTGTTGGTTGATTGACGAATCAAAATTCTTTATCTTCCAAACAAACCCACCAGTGTGTTGGAAAATTGCTACTATTTGTTGAGCAAACTTACCTCATAAAGGTCGTCGGCTATGGCAAAAGTTTCATAAAACAATCAAAAAAGGATCTAAATACACGACTAAAGAATCAATTTTCAAGAGCTTGATATTTTGATTGAATGCCAAGTAAAAGGCATTTTAATCATAGAAGATGTTGGGCATATATCTAACTCAACAATTGTGCCTGTATGGCCAAATCTTAAGACAGGTTCTACTTCATTTGCTATTTGAGATAACTGTCCTAAGTATAAGGTGGAAGTAAAGAGTATAAGGTGGAAGTAAAGAAAGTGCAAAACTATGCGTGCAAGCAAACGATAACCTTCCCTTAAATGTCCCTTCTGACTCATTAAAAGCACCTTCAATTTCAGAAAATATAGTAAAAAATTTGTTTACAGTTATCTAAAAGTAATAGCCCAACTATCGTAAGCTGAAAGCGGTTCTTTTCATGACTAATCAAATGCTTTCCTAAAGTAATCTCTAATTTATGAATTGCTTGGCTAATCGCAGACTGACTAACAAAGTTCTCCTTCGCAGTCTTTGAAATGCTTTTTTGTCTGTCCTGCACTAAAAAAATAACGAATAAATACAAGGTTTGGCACAAACTTCATAAATACCTGCTATAAGTTTTACTTATAGATAGTATCAGTTTAATTAAATTTTTCTAAATCTAATTTTATATTAGTCTTAGGGGTCTAAAAGCTTTTTAATTACCAACGTGGATGAAATATGAAGAAATTTTGTTTAACACTTTTGGTGGCACTCTGCATTTTCTCTTGTCATGCACAAATTATACAAACAGATGATATGAAAGAGGTTTTTAATTATTTGAAAGATGCTGATTCAAAGACATTAGCTATTTTTGATGTCGATATGGTTTTAGTTCAACCTAGTGATCCTGCATTCCAAATGGCTAACATGAAGCACTTCAACGCAATTTCTAAACGGGCAATGAAAGAAGTGTTTACAGATAAACAAATGATGTTTTTGAGTTTGATGACTATTAGTTCAAATCCTGTGCTTATTGATGATCGTATTCCTCAATTTCTACAAGAAATTATTCAAAAAGGAGTGCCAGCGATGGCAATGACTGCTAATTTAACTGGTAGATTTGGTCCAATTCAAAATATGGAAAAGTGGCGCGTAGAGAGTCTGCAACGATTGGGAATTGATTTTTCTAAGGCGGCCCCTTACTCAACGCCAATTATATTTGATGATTTGGCATCTTATCGAGGAAATTATTCAACATACCTTAATGGCATACTATTTGTTAATGGTACTATGATTCCCAAAGGAGAAGCGTTATTATCTTTTCTCGAAAAAGCAAATTGTTATCCAGAAAAAGTTATTTTTATTGACGACCGAGAAGATAATCTGAAGAGCGTAGAGATAGCTATTGAAAAGCTTAATAGAGCCGTTCAGTACCACGGAATTCATTTTATTGGAGCGCAAAAATATCCATCAAAAATGATTTCAGAAAATGAATTTGAATCTAGATGGCAGCAGCTTGCATCTGAGGCAAAAGAGATGGATTAAGATGAGAAAAAGTAATATTAACATTCATAGCATTATATTTATTTCTGACAAAAGCCAGTGCGCTCATTTTTGAAGCTCCTAATTTAGAACCTTTTGAAAGAGTTATCGAGACAATTGATAAACTTAGTTTTGTTTTATTTGCTGTTGATGAGGCAGTAATTATTTCCAAGGATCTAAATTAAAGCCCTGTGCTAGAGATGATTGGAATCAATATGGAAAAGAAACATTGGAAAACTCAACCATTGTTCCCCCAGAGAAATATGATCAGGGACATTTTTTTAGCAAAGTTCTAGCCAAAATGGAATATGATATTGTCGATCCTAAAGTTATAGATGTTATTCAGGTTTTGCAAAGAAAGAATGGATCAGTAAATTTTTTATAAGGTTTTTTATGATAACTAGCTAATACATCCTAAGCTTATTGATACAGAGTTTTAAAAATGAGCAGATTATAATGATGTTCGTTAGGTCATACTTGGTTCTCATCACACCCTGCCATAAGAAGGGATTTTTGAGAGTAGATTCGATTTGAGATTTGACAACCTTCTTTCCTTTTTTTGATTTTTAGGCCAAGTTTTTTTATCTCCTTCTGCCAGTTTTAAAAAGGATAATTACCGGTTGCATACAGCTCAAATAGCTTAATAATGAAAGGTACTCTTTCTGGATCAGGAACCATAGTTTTTCGCCTAGTTCATCTAATATATGGAGATAACCTAAAGAAATAAGCCCTATCCAACTTCCGCTTTTTACCGCTTGCTCTTTGCAGCGCTTGACTTGTCACTTAATTGAAGAACGTAGCTTCGAACGAACATGACACCCATTTCCCAACAAAGGATATCGGCAAAGTTAGACTTGAGTTGAGATTCAACACGAATCTTTCACGCATAAAGTGAATCTTGACCTTCCCTCCTTACAAATTCAACTGATCTTTGTTGTAATTCACTTATTGGATAAGAGATGATTGGCCCAATAAGAATTGGCCTTTTTAGCTAGAGCTACAGGCTTAATGCTAAGTTATATTTTTCCTGGAAATATTTGAGCCTCTCTGGAATAGTTGAACCAATTTCATCAATGACGGGCTCTGTTACCCTAGATAACTCATTCTTTGACGTAGGGAGCTGTACCACATAGATAATTTTTCCCTAAATAGGCAAGCAAATATAGCCTTTGATCGTTTCATTAGTGGGGCGTTTAAAAATCCCAGTAGCTTTATTGACGTTTCCTTCAGCTGTTTCTATAAATTTTTTCTTTAGATCATAACTCAGAACTATTCCAATATGATCGAGAGGATTTTGTGATAAAAGTTTATCAAAAATAACGAGATCTCCTGCTTGAGGCAAGTATTTAATTTTTTCCCTGTCTCTCCAAATTTTTTGATTACGTGCATATTCAATCCAATGACCAACAGCTGCTAATGTGTAACGCGAATCCAAACTTGCTCTTATTGGAATTTCATAACCCGCTTGCTGACAGCACCAATAAACAAAAGCGCAACACCAATCATAACCTTGAGTAAGATCAAGAAAACAAGCCTGTTGTGAAATTTCATAGATTGGCTGTCGAAAAACAGCTAGATACTTTTCAATTTGGGGGCCTGCTTTATGAGAGAATTCTCTAAGACCTAACTCTCCCTCTCTTCTAGCAATTTCACAAAGTAACTGTTTGCGATTTGCGAACATATCCCAAAGCTCCTTTTTTGAAAAAATTCTAGACAATTTCCTCTTTATTTGATTTCCTAAATCAATTTAATCAAAAAGGCCTCACTATTAGCTGCTTTAGGATAAAATTCTTGGACTTTTTTCATTTTTCTCCTATCTTAATGCCAAGCATTTTCGAACTCCTCTATGGTGCAATATGTTTCGATCCAATATCTCGATCCCTTCGTATTTCAGTGGTATCATCGCTTTAAAACAGAACAATCGCATTTTGTTTAAAAAAGAATACAGAATAAGAAATTGTAGTACCAGCACGCAAAAACCCACTGAAGCGGTTTTTTGCATTGGCTCTCTCACAAAGATGTTTACTGCGTGCGCTATTCTACTATTGGAAGAGCAAAAGCAATTGTGTACAGGCGATTTTATTGAACCCTATTTTCCTGAATATCCTCAAGCCAGAAAAATTACGATTCATCATCTTTTATCCCACACTTCTGGAATGATAAACTATACGGATTGCGAAGAAATTAGGTCTCTCCGAGCAAAGGAGATATCACCAACAGAATTAATTAAGACTTTTATCAAAAAGCCGCTCAAATTTTTACCTGGAAGCCAGTATTCCTATAGCAATTCAGGTTACATCCTTTTGGGATCTATTATCGAACAAGTCTCTAAGCTTTCTTTAAGCACTTTTTTAAAGAAGTATGTTTTTAATCCCCTTCATATGCTTTCAACGCAGTATGGCGTTCCTATCAAAAAAAAGAGAATTAAAGGATATTCTCTCACTGAACAAAAAGAGAAAATTCAGGCTTCCTTTCATCATCATTCTTTTGCCTATGCTGCCGGAGGAATTTATTCAACCGTGGAAGACCTTTTGTTATGGGACCAAAATCTGTTTAAACACCAATTGCTAACGCCCGAAAGTCTAAATAAAATGTATCATTTGCATTGTTTTACTAACGCAGAGCAGACGATGGGTTATGGATATGGATTAAATGTCGAATGGCTCTCATACCATAATCATCCCATAAAGCATATCTGGCATAGAGGGCAAATCGAGGGATTTTCTAGTCTTTACTCCAGATACTTAGAAAACAATATAACTCTTATTATACTTACAAATAATGATCGCCTTATGGATGAGATTAAAAACATTGAAAAAGAGTTGATTGTTTTTGCTTGAAGAGCCGATATGACAAGTTCTACACTCTCATCTATTTTTCCTTATGATGCTTTGGTTAGTGAATGCATCATTAGTTGGTGAAATGCCATTTTTTGTCCCATTCAGCCCATTTTAATAAAACATCCCAATTGCCCCAAATGGAGGTAGCTCGTTGCCCTGAAAGAATTTCAATATCTTGTTTACATTTTTGGAGATAAGTAGAAAAAGTGAGGACGATATTTAAATGAACAGTCTCTTGTAACTTCATGCAACTGAAAATGCAATACTTTGAGATGAAGACATTTATATCTTCCTTGAGCGAGAATTCGTAAAATAGCAACGAAACCTGTATAGTACTTACTGTAGAGTGATTCTAATTCAAAAAATGGATTTTTTATTTTTTCGCGATCAAGTTTAGTTTTTAGTAATTCATCAATTGAATAACTTGCCTTGTGCTTTCTACCAATCATTTTTTGAATTCTTTTGAGACATTTTGCTCCTTTTCTAAACAACTTTTTTAGATTTTGAATTAAAGGAGCATGAGCAGCTTCCTTTTGCTCATTTATCGAATCAAAAATTTGTATAGTTGGAGGATTGGTTCGGATAAACTCTATAAAGCTAGAGAAATCAGCGATCCAATCACGAGAAAAAGTTACCTCTAGCCTTTTTAGACGCTTGGCAAGCAATTCGCTTACATCTTTCATAATTTTTTTACTTAATTAAATCCAGAGCAGATTGTATTATCTGTTTTTAAAATACTCCTTGATTCCTTCATAATAAGCCTGAGCAACCGCTTTAACCCTTTTGGGACAAGGGATATTCTCAACAGAAGTGTCAGCTTCTGACAGTTTATAAATTTCATCTTGGTTATTTTGGACGAGTGTTTCACCATAACACACAGGGCTATGGACAAGGCGTGTTAAAGCTAGATTACGACTATAAATACCTGGTTTTTGAATTAAACATGCGCTATCTATATAGGATGTTTTTTCATATTCAGAGATGAGAGGGATACCCAACTGTCTGATAAACTGTCCAGTAACATACTCGCTTAATTTAAGCGATTCATTAATTTGATTGGTAACAATTAAGCGCAAAAACTCATAACGATCTCTAATGGTATTTAACTCATCTGCGCCAAAAGCACCTGGAATAAATGCTAGATTGTAGTTAGTTTTAGTAAGAAGACTTTTCTTCTTTTTTTTCTCATCAGTTAAATGAGAATTATAATGAATAACAATTGTAACATCGGGAGAAAATTCATTGATTATTTTAGCACGCTCTTCCAAGTCTTCTCTGTTATAATAATTACGAAAAACTTGAGATAGGGAGGAAACATTCTGGATAAGATCAGAATGCGTTTTTATCCATTCAAAAAAGTCTTTTTTGATTGCTCCCTGCCCTATCCCAGAACGCGTAAGTAGAACCACAGCGCCCTCGTTCTCCAGCAAGCGTTGTAGCTCAAGAGCCGTCAAATAGGTGAGGTCTCCTTCATGAAAACGAATAGGCTGATTGTTTTTTGTCATCTCTGCAGGAATAGCTACATAGCGTTCTTCCAACTCAGCAAGCGACCCTCCAAAATGCCCTGGATCTATTGCGATCCGTATATTCTTCAGACCATTGTATGTGCTATGCTTATTAGGAAGAATCGGTGAATTCGTATTTAATTTTAAAATGTAGTCTATTTGTTGATGATCTAAATCACCAATATAAAGAACTTGAGGAGTAAGGCGATAAAATCTTTTAATCGCTTCATTTTTTTCTAAGTAAGTTTTTATTTTCCATTCGATTTCTTTAGCTGTTAATCTCGATTGGTAAGAGTCAAAATCGTGAAAATTACACCCAAATGAGCTTTGTGATATCAAAATAAAAAAACAAAAAAAAATGCATCGAATTAAGGACATTTTTCTTCCTCTTTCTAGTTTTTCATTAAGATAAATGGTAGATGAATATTAAATTTAGACCAATCAAAAGTTCTGAAATCGCCCAGCTGGCCCCATTCTTTTTGGCATTTCTTATAATTTATAATGTCAAAATCGTTTGCACTAATATCATAAAAAAACTTTGCTGTTTAATTTTAAGTTTTAAAATATAAACTTCAAAAGTCGATGCTTTTCTTCTAGTTTATAACTCCAAAAATTTTCCTAGTATGAACCGCCAAGCTTACAAATATGTTAGTCAGTTATATAAAATTTTTGATCTGATTTCTCATCACAAGCTAAATGGATTGACTTCAGCTACAATTAATTTTGCTCTTTATTAAGTTTAGAAACTCGCGTAATCAACTATTTTTTCCTCCAGCTCTTAACGGAAAGAATTTTTCCAGCTAAAAGACATTTTTTTTCCCATGAACAGCCACGGGATTTAGGGTTCATGACCAGCTCCTCTCTCATCTCTTAAAGAGCGTCTTTTTAGCCGTGGTCCGCTTTCACCCAAATTTAACTCTTGATCAGCATCCATCTCGTATTCATGGATATCATTCTCATTTTCTTTTTTTTCTTGGTAAATCATTTTATCAAAAGGTAAAAAAGGTTTTTCGAGTTGTTTCTTCTTAGTTTTTTCAACTTGTTCATTTTCTGGTATTGATAAATTTTTTTGAAAAATTTCGTTTTTTTTGTTTTTATGTTCCTTATTTGTTGTCATATTAACCTCTCTTTTTATTCCATTTATATTAAATGGATTCGCATTTATAAATTAAATATCTCAATTTAAAATGATCACTATTAGATGAAAAAATTGGTAATAAAATATTTTCCTATGCGCTTTCGGGAAGCTTATTTGCCACGAACTTCCCTTCGTTCAGGGACATTTTCATAAAATTTTAATGTCTTACTTTAAATCCGCCATATTTGAACAATAGTAAATAAAACGTGTTTAAGTTTTATGGTTGCTAAATTTTAAAAGTAAAAAAGGCCATTTTTCTTCTATAAATCGAGCAATAGGCCTTGATTCTTGAGCAGTGGCATACAAGCTCATAAGATCTTCATTCAAGAGAGAAGTTTTTTCTTCGGCTGAGCATTTTTGATAAACGTGGAACATTAAATCGATAAAATTTCTAGCGTCGCTTACTCGATATTGTTTAATGGCCTTATATGTACATTCAAATAACTCTATCCATATTTCTTTATCAGTTTCTTCACGTGCGAGCTTGTTAATGTATTTATTAACGATATAGGGCTGGTAAAGACAGCGTAAAACCCAGAAACGGTGAAATAAAATAGCAAAAATAATAGCTGTCACCATCGCGATAAACAATTGGCTTAAATATATATTTTTATCCAACATGTGCTGAAGAGCAATGATTAGGAAACAAAAAATAGAACATGACATTAAAACATAAATACCAAAATGAGCTAGAGGAGTATTAAAAATTCGGGAATAAAATCCGGGAGATAGTTTTGCCTCGACTGTTTGAAAAGGGACCATTGTTAAAAAGACAATGATACCAAAGATAGATATGGAAAAAAAACCCAAATCAAAAAATTTCTCCATTTCTATCTGTGGAAAAGGAAGTCCTGCATAGTTCAGACCAATAAATATTAACCAAATAATTCCCGTTAAAAAAACAGTAGATAAATAAAGAGCTATAAAATTAAAAGATTTAAATTGTACAACTTTTTGAGGCGATTGCATATTAATCTCCTTAAATTTTTTCTAATTATCGCCAACATTTCAATAAAGACCTAAACCAAGACTGTTCATTTTTGATTTTAAGATCAAGAATTTTAGTAATTAAAATAAAAATTTGAATAAATATTATATGGGATATAAATTTTTATTTATTTAACTAAAGAACCGAATTTTCTAGTTTGGTTTTTACAATTCTGGCTACTTCCCCATTTTCTTCCAAAAAAGTTGGCAAAGTTCTAATTGCAATTATTGAAATAATAATTTTTGCGATTTTCACTACTCTTTGATTTTTTTCAATCAAATACAAGCGCTTTTCTTCTCTAGAAAAAATATAACTTTCGTATGTTTAGATCTTCAAATTTTATCTACCTTGTGCAAAGGGCTAAAGTATTTGATGATTGAGTCTATTGCATTACTAGGCAGGCTTTAAAGCCTTTGTTGAACAATTTTTAAAAAATTCTTAAAAGTTCGATCTAATTTCAGAAAAAGTTGTCTTTAATGCTAAAATATCCCAATTCTTTATACTCAGCATTTTTAAATCACAACTTCAAATAACTCTTCATTATCAAAAGTGCTTGCCAGAACTTCTCTGCCTAATATTGTTTTTTGATGCAATATTGTAAGGTATTCAGTATTAAGCTGCCGAAGTTTGGGACAATTAATTAGTATTGTCTCGTCTTGCAGCATAGATTTAATGGATTTTGTGAATGCATATTTATCATTATCCGTATGCATAAAATTACAGATATTGCTCAAATAAAGAGTGTCGATGGCAATGTTATTGTGATCTAGAAATTTTCTAATACCAGCAAACTTTTCAAAATTCGTGATGTCTTCGGTAATAGCAATAAGATGTCCCTCAGAAACTAGCTTTCTAATGAAAAGATATGATTCCTCGCTTTGTAGCCAACTCCCTTCTCGAGATAATTCTTGCTCAATTTTATTTGTCGGTAAGCCTTGCTGATCCGTATGAAAAAATAAATTTTTCTCTTCTTCCTGTAAAGAATTGAGATAATCAATCATGCTCTGCTTAAAAACTTTTCTAGTATTAGAAGCATTTATGATATCAATCGTTTTTTTTATGAAGTCAGCATTTTTCGGATTAAAATCGACAATCAATCCATAGGTAGACTTTCTTTCACATATCATATCAAAATTATGCCAGGTCGCACATCCGATGTGGATTGTTTGCTTCTCATTTGCTTGAGGTGCCTCTCTTAGCCGTTGATAAGTTGCTGCTAAATTAGTTTCATTAGTCGTGATATAGATGCCATAAATTTGCCCCTGCACATGAGAGTTATTGAAGCTGGCAAGTTTTTCGGATATGTTTTTTTTTAAAAGGATTTTTTTACCAATAAAATAAGTTTTTCCTTGATCTGTAAGTTTCTCGTAGTATCTATTTGCCGCTTTAAAAGGATGATAGAGCCAGCCAATAAAGAAAAAAGCTGCCCAGGCAGCTATTTTTCTAGAATTATTTTTTTGATATTTCCAAGGAAAACAAATCAAATGTGTACATGTGCTAATAGTTTGAATCAATGACATATATAAGCCTACAAAGTAATAATAAAGATAAAACCATCTGTTAATATATTACTCATAATAATAAATAACCTATAAAAAAGACTTCCGTCAGCTATTATATAGCCTGATAAATGTGATTTTAGCCCTCAAACGTCTCAGTTGAGTATCCATCGTCATTATAATAATTATTATATTTGCCATTTCGATACAAAGAAACTGCTAAACATATATAATCATCGAACTATCAAAATATTTTTCGGAACTAAGTGCAAAAACTGACGGGATGAGGATTTGATTTTACAGGGCATGTGGATTTCAAACTGACAAATAAAGCCATCCAAAAAAGCTATCAAATAAATAATTCAAAAAATCGCTGTTTCTCTAATTTTCTCGATGCTTGAGAGCATTGAAAATGCTAATGATTTTTTGCGTATAGTTCTTAACTTTATAAAGTATATTCAATTTATGCGTACTTTCGAGTGAGATTGTTTCTAAATCTGAAAGTTTTTTTTGAGTTTGTTCTAATAAATTTTGACGCTGCCAGTTTTTTTTAGAAGAATAAATAAATGAAAAGGCAAAATATGATGTAACTAACAGAGCAATGGTTACCTCAATGATTCGTGATTTTGGCTGAATTAAAAAATTGGCTACTTCAACAAAACCTAATTCCCTAGCAATATTGGGAATCCCCCCTACAAATACAAACATGGAAGCGAATCCCCCCCAAATTGTGGGAGTAAGACCTAATAACAATTGATCAAAATTTCTTTTTATCCAAGGCAAAGAATTCATGGATCGATATCTAGGAATCCCATAAGCAGGATTCGTTAATACTTTAAGAAAAGGTAAACTAGGCATAATTTGGATTTGCCTATCGAATTTTTGCTTTGTGAGAGAGAGATTTTCTAAATATTTGACGTGTTTAGCAAAAGTTTTCTTGATGAGATAACAATTTTGTTGAATCTGTGTTTGATAAAATTCATAAGCGGAAGAATCTTGAACCTCATCCATACGTTGTTTAAGCGTCGCTTCTAAGTTTTCAAACCATTCATAAAATTCATTAATTTTTATAAATTTAAAAATTGGCTTTTCTTCATCAGAATCTTTGGCTGTTTTCAAAATAAAAATGGCTGAATTTAAATAATGAATTTGGGCATTTGCTTTTTCAGTAATTTTATCAATAATTGCTTGAAGAACACGCAGCTGTAAATTTAGCAATCGTTGTTTATCAATCGCTAAAGATGCTTGTCTCTGTGTCATATTTAAACTGATAAATCCAATCAATCCACTGACAAAAAAAGCCAAGAGGGAAATTGTTGTCAAAACTTTATAGGATCCTAACCCGCATCCGATGCATCCTGATAAACCCATCCAAGCACCAAAAGTACTTGTTAGAATAGTATTGATAATCAGTGACATATTTCCAAATTTTTCGACTCTTGTTGCTAAAATTTGCTTTTTATGTTCCTCTCGAAGTTCTCCCCAGTTAAATAAATCTTCTAATTGACGAGTCGTTAATAGCGATTTTAAATGATCTTGACCTAAGGTAAGATGTTTAAAAAGTATTTGAAGTTGTGAGAGATCGAATTCTTTTAAATGCTCCTTTTGTCTTTTTATCACTTTATATTCCTTTGGCATGTCTTATAAAGAAAAGCCCTTAAATCAAATTTTCGTTTTCAAATTGTAAACTAAAATTGAATGTTTTTTCTTAAAGTAACTATTTTATGAGCATTGCCTCAAAAAAGCTATTTAAAATATGTAGAAAATTTAAAACCACTTTCAGACAACATGTACGTATTTCAGTAAAGAAATTAGAATTGCATAAGAAAATATAGCATAAAATTAATTCAATAACTCAAAATATAATTTTCAATTTCTAAATGTAAAATATGATTGTCTTCGCAATTAAAAAAATTCCCTTATTGAGCCCAATATGATACGACTAGCTCAACAACTTTATCTTTTTAACAGCACGATAAAGAAGCGCCCTACTTTAGGAATTAGTATCAACTTCAATGCTTTGAGCATTACTGGCTGCCCACAAAAATTTTGTTACATGATTAAAACGTTGTCATCAACTCCTGACTAAATAAATTTAAAAAATATCCCATTAACTAACTAATAAAATTCTAAATAATGACATTTTTCTTAATCGCAAATTAGATTTTAAGGATAAGCCTTAAGAACGAGGTGAAAAATATTTGGAAAACTCTTGATGTGATAAAGCATAATTAAATCCTACATCATGTGTTTGCACACTCCCGTAGTTTTTTTTATTATACATCGGAGTACTTTGAAACGATATAAAACAAACCATTGAAAAGCGACCGAGTTTGGCTGTTTTTTCTGTTGCAACCACGCGATGATACAAAGCTTTTAAATCTCCTTTTGACCATAATTGAAGTTGCACGGCTGGAATGATTACTGTCTGTTTTTCATCAATAGGCATGGCTTTCCATTCCAGCTCTTTTAAACAGTAATATTGTAATCCCTCATTACTTTCAAAAGTTGGAGAGTAAAATCCCCCTTGTCGACATGTGGAGCTGCAATTTCAAACCTTTCTTGCTGGTCCCGAAATAATGTAAGTGACGAAGAATCCAATGAGATTTACTGCTTTTGAACTCTTTTAAAAGCCCATCAATTTTATATTCTTCTTCAACTGTGTGCGAAATCTCTAATATCAGGGGCTCTATTTTATTGAGAAGAATTTTTGCATTATTTAAAAAAGAAAAAGTTCGTTGATTAGCAATTTGGATAAACCGATCATATTGAAAAAACGTGACATGAAAATTTTTTTAAAATTGCAAAATTAATAGAAAAGCTTAAAGAAAGACATTGGGCTGTAGTTATTTTAACTACACGCAAAAAAGATATGGAACATGTTACATTACAACATATCCCCAACAAGCTGGATTGCCCTTTATAAAAGAAAATCTCATTCTTAAGCCGGCTTCGGGAGTAAAAAAAAACAAAATTTCTATGAATGGCTTAAAAGTCGCTCCGGTTGGGAAGAAGTTAAAGAGATAGTTGTTAAATTTGCTGATGATAGCCTAGAACATTGTAAATCAATGGCCGCTTTACATGAGCTTATTGAAGGCGATAAAAAGGTAGAAGTAGAATGCCTTCATTATAACTGCCCCTCTACAGCTGAAATTAATGAAACACAACTAACTTTATTAGCTATCCAGTTAGCGTCTTATAAAAGCAAGCAATTCCCACCTTTACAATTAGAGTTAAGTGTGGCTTTAACCATATTAGGTATTCAAGTGCTAACAAAAGAAGCAATATTTGACTTTATGAAAAAATTTGCGCAGGCAGAGCAATTTCCTTTCATGACTAAAGAAGAATACCAGATAGCTAAATCTTCAAATATGATTTAGCTTTTTAATTTTGTCTGTAAAAGGCAAAGCCTTTTGGCTTTATTAATTTTCATATTTGGGTTGTCTGTCCAAAAGCCTTTCCTATCTGATAACCTAAAATATGCCTATTTTTCCAAGGAATTCTTCCTAACACATCTATATGTCCTGAAAAAGGATGCAAAATACCTGTCAGCATTTTAATTATAGTAGATTTCCCTACACCATTTGGTCCAATAAAGGCTACATACTCGCCTCACTTGAACTCAAATGATAGTTTTATTTGATGGCAGGAATGTCTTGTTTCTTAGCAAAAAAAGCCTTTTCAAGCTGCCTAAAATTCCTAGAAATGATTCTTTTATGATATAAAATCTTTAAAATTTCTCTAATTTTTATGGCATGGCTCATATCTTTTTCTTTGAAAAATATTTCTAATCTTTCATCATCGGCTGATTTTGTCTTGCTAAATATAATAAAAATTTAACCTTTTAAGAAAAATAAAATCCTTATTAACTAGGTAAAGTTTTTAAAACTAAGGACTGAGGATTTTAAAAGATCATAAATTGAATTACCTTGAGATTTATCCGTAATTTCAATTTCATAACTAACAAAAAAGTAGTTTCTAAGAGAATCTGGAGAGACTTTTTTACTAATAAATACTTCTTCGTTTTTCTTTTGAATTTGGTCTTTAATGGTCAACGTATAAACATTTTCCAATAAATAAGGATATTTTTCTTGTAAAACTTGGCAGTTGACATTTGATAGTCGGCCTGTAAGGCTATGAGTAATTTGAACTCCTTGTTTTAATAGACATTCACCGCATAAGTGCCATCTAAAAACACTCAGGACTAGTGTTCGAATAACGCGTCCAATTAATTCAAATCGAGGCATTTTGAGTTGCTTAATATGTGAAGTCAATTCTTTGAGGGGCCTCGTTAAGATGATTTCGTCTTGAATTTGTAGTAGCCGTTGAGTTTCGAGACTACACATATTCAATTCGCTTACTTCTAATCGATCAGTAACCACTCGATCAATAATAGGAATAAGAACTGAATCGCTTCTATTTAACCCAAAAAGTCTTTGTAAATTTGTAAACTTCTTAAAAGATAGATTATCCTTAATCTTAAAAGATAGACTATCCTTAATTTGGTTTAAATGATCATAAGGTGATCTAGTCTGAACAGTTTGATAAACAGTAGGAAACATCTTTCGGCCTTTTTTTTAAAGTTTTAGCTGATTATATATAAATAAAAATTATTAATAAATAAAATCTTTCCTTAAAATAACATGCATGCTAATAAAATTAAATCTATGTAAATAAGATTATGTTGAAAATAAAAGATGAATTTACAAAAAAGAATAAATTTTGTAAAATATTTATTTTATCTATATAAAAAAGAAAATTAATCGAATTTTTAATATTCTTTCCTTAAATAAATTCATTTTATTAATTAAGCGTTTTAAATTTTATATTATTATTACTTTAATAAAATTATTCATTGAAGAGAATTGAATAAATTTGTTAACTAAAAAGTATGAGAATTTCAAAATGTGCTAAAAATTCTGCAAATTAATTGAAGAAATTAATTTAATTAAACTATAGCTAATTATAGATTAAAATTGTATTTAATTTTTTTATATATTGCAAAAAAAATTATAATTTATGTATAAATTTTCCAATTTTATTAATATAATATATTAGGCTAATATTATGAATGAATTACCTTTTTTTACAACTATTTGTTATGATAAAAATCCAGAATTTATTGGAAAGCGTCTGCTCGAAAAGGTCGACGCATATTTCTATCTAGGAGGCAAAAAAGCGTTAGTTATTCCAGAACATACTAAAGGTAATGTCGAAGGTGTAAGATTTATAAATAGTTCTTCTCCCCACTTAATTACTAGCCTAAAAGTGGCTTCGTACTGCACCATTCTAATTCCAGCAATCATGCTAGCCGCCAAAATGATTTTGAGGTCTACTTATAAATTTTACCTTGTCAATCCAGAAACACCAATTGACAATCAAGAATTATTATCAGTCAAGCAAAAGCAAATTATCGAATCATTCTGGGAAGAACATATTGCCTCCTTTAAAGTCTGCCATGGAACAACTTCCTTACTTCTTAAACATTTCACAGAATATGGAATAAGTTCAACCTATCCCCCAGCTCTCCATGACATGATCACTAAAGTTAGAGCGGTTTGGAAAAATCATGAATACGATATTCTACCACGTTCAGACTATTTCAAAAACTTCGAAAGAAGATACGATGACGCACGTCTAAAACAACGAATTGCTGTTTCGTTTACTGCGGATCCTTTTAGGCAAAAGGAATACACAATAGGAGCAAGAGGATATGGCGGAGAATGGATTAGAGAATTAAATCAATTTATCTATGAAGCTAAGCAGGCAAATAGAAAAGATCTCCTTACCTCTGAAGAAAAACAAATCGTCATGGAAATGCAGTCTTTAATAGAAGTTATGCAGCGTATTGCACCTATGAAGGTTAAAGTGCCATATTATATGATATCTAGACAGAAAGAATTTTGTTCATTTCAAGAATTTGAAAGCAGAGTGAAAAATGAGTGTTTAGAATGGCAAAGCCCGGAAAAACTCTCCGCATATCTACATACTGTGTCACTTCCTCAACTAAATGACCAAAAGAAGATTATAGAAAATAAATATGAGATAACCGTGTATAAAACAATACACGCGAAACATCTGGAATTTGAACTCATTGATTCTACAACTGCTTTTGATTATCCAATGCTAGATTTTAATAAGCCTGAAGAACTATCATCATCGCAAACCGGTAAACTTCGCATTCGGCTCGATACATTATGTAGTGAATTAGAAGAATACCAAGACTCAATATTTGAATGTACGCCGACAGACCGTCAAACATACATTGTTACAAGAAAAGAAAGATGGTTAAGCGAAAAAGAGAAAAAATCTGTCGAATTATCTAAGAAAAAATTTGCTGCACATAAATTATGGTTACAAAAATTTAATTTAAGTTAATTTTAAAAGAAATTTTTATCATTCTTACTAAACATTCTAAATTAGTTAATCTAGCAAATGTTTTTGCTAAAATAATATCTTTTGGCAAAATATAGAATTATTTATCTCTTCTTTAATAATTTGAATAATAATACTATATTGTTAGTATAAGCTTATAAAAGGTGCTTAAAAGCACGCGCTCGATTAATGCTTCCACATCGTAAGAAAAATTATTTTTAATCAGATTATAAATACTAAAAATATCAAAGGATAAGAGAACCGATGTAGCGGCAGCCGGACTTGAACCGACGACACACGGATTATGATTCCGTTGCTCTACCAACTGAGCTATACCGCCGTAAAGAAAAATTAGCGGGGGAAGGATTCGAACCTCCGACCTTTGGGTTATGAGCCCAACGAGCTAACCCCTGCTCCACCCCGCGTCAGATGCAAACTGGGTTTTAGTTTGCTAAAGAAACATTGACTATAGCAAATACGTTATTTTCAAACAACTATATTTTCTATTATTTACAAAAAAAAGCTTTACTAAGCCTTTAATGTATCTGTCGAAGGGAATTTAAATTTTTGGAAAAGAGCTGTGATAGTTTGCAGTGTTCGTTTTGTTGACCCTGTCAAACTTTGGACAAGTGCTAATCCGTTCTGACCAATTTCTTCTCGAATAGAACTGTCAATTAATAAAATTTCTAAAACTTTTTGTAATTCTTGCTCGGAAACTTGAATCCCAGCTTCAGCTTGTTTAATAAGGTCAACAAGTTCTAATTGCGAATACATAGAAAGTCCAAAAATAACAGGTTTACCATACCAACAAGGCTCTAAGATATTATGTCCACCTACCTTTAATGTAAAACTTCCCCCAACAATTGCAATATCCGAAAGTTGGTAACACATGCGAAGCATTCCCATCGCATCAATAAGAATAACTTGCTCTTTTCCAGTTCTCCTATTGATATCTGTAAAATTAATCCACTTGAGTCGTTCCTTTTCTAAAAAAGCAACCACTTCCTTAAATCTTTCAGGATGACGAGGCACTAAAATAGCCTTTAAATCAGGAATTTGTTTCCAGAGTTCTTTAAGCATGCGAATAAGCATTTGTTCTTCTGGATAATGTGAAGAACCAATTGTTAAGACGGGTTGCTCCGGAGAAATTCCCAATTTTTCTCTCCATGCGTACACCCCTTCTTTTGTCAGTTGTGGATACTCATCATCTAATTTAAGGTTTCCAGTCACATGTAATTTTTCTTCCTGCACACCAATATCAACAAAACGTTCTTTATATAAAGAATTTTGAACACATAGAAGATCGAACAAACTAAAAAGTTTTTTAGAGAAAAAATTAAATAATTTAAAACGTGCCACAGATTTTTGAGATAACTTACCATTAACTAAAACAAGTGCAGCTCCCTCTTGCTTAGTCAGTCTCATAAAATTCAACCAAAAGTCGGATTCACAAATAATCACGAGCTGAGGGGCCGTTCTTCGGACGATTTTTTTTATAATGAAATAAAAATCGAAGGGTAAATAAACATGATAATTGGCAAAAGGCAAACTCCTTTTTGCTTCAGTATGACCAGTTTCTGTCACCGAAGAAATAAGTAAGCGATGATGAGGATAAGTAAGTTTTAATTCTCGCGCTAAAGCGATAACGGCTTTCGTCTCTCCAAGAGATACAGCATGAATCCAAATCAAAGGATGTTCTTGACTGATTTCAAACCCCTTAAATCCTAATCGATACCACAAGCTGTGTCGGTATTTCCCGTGAATAAAAAAATAATAAAGCATTTTGGGAGTTGCTAAAATAGCTAATAGCCATAATGACATTTCATATAGGAGAAAGAAAAGACGGTTCACTCTGATCTCAAAAGTTTAAAATTAATAAATTTGCTTAGATTCCCCAGGATTTAATACCCAAAATTGTTCGAATGGGATTTGCTTCGTTTGCATCTCTTGGCGAAGTGCTTTAACGGGCTCTTTAATTCCCTCGTCTGTTAATTGAAAGGTTCCAAAGTGAATCGCTAAACTTTGCTTGGCGTTTAAATCTAGATGAGCCTGAAGAGCTTCGGCTGGAGATAAATGGATTGATTGCATTATCCACCTTGGCTCATAAGCCCCAATAGGTAAACAAGCTAATGTCGGAGCTCCTAACCGTGATCTTATTGCCTTAAAATGTGGTCCATAGCCAGAATCTCCGGCAAAGTAAACACTTTGATTAGGTGTTTTAATCATAAAACCACCCCAGAGAGTTCGATTACGATCAAATAGGCCCCGCGCCGAAAAATGTTGAGCAGGAACAAAAATGAGCTGATTAGACGAATAGAGAGAAACTTCATCCCACCAATCCATTTCTAAAACTTTTTTTAACCCCTTACTACGCAAAAACTTTTGATTTCCCATGGGGACATAAAAAACAGGAGAATAATCTACCTGCAATTTTTGAAGTGTAGGCATGTCCATATGGTCATAATGGTTATGGCTAATAAGCACAAAGTCTATTGGAGGAAGATCCTTAAATTGAATACCTGGTAAAGAAACTCTTTTAGGCCCAATACAAGAGAAAGGACTCGCTCTTTCAGACCAAATCGGGTCTGTTAAAATATTTTTCCCATCAATCTGAATAAGCACTGTTGAATGGGTAACATAAGTGACCTCTAGCTCATCAAAGGAAACGCGTTCTTTTAAATTTTTTTGCTGATTGATAGAAACTGATTCTGGCCACTTAACAGGTTTTCTTGTTATCATCCATTTGAGGACCTGCCAAAATGAATGGGTAGAAAAATTGAAAGGATTAAAATAATAATTCCCATCAAAATGATTTGAAGGCATGATTTTTCCTAATTTAATAGATTTCTTTTAAGGGATTAGAAATCAAATAAACAAAATAAAAAAGAAATTTACAAAATAGAATAACGGTCTAAAATTTATTGCGCAACCCAGAGCACATGTTTCTCTTTTATTACTCCATAAAAAAACTCTAAAATCAATTTGTATATACAATCACTTGTTATTAATAATTAAATCTTTTAGTATCTTTGCGATATTAATTTACTTTTGAAACATGCAGAGATGACTGGACAAATTATCGGAATTATACCAGCCCGTTATGGTAGCACTCGTTTTCCAGGTAAACCCCTCGCCTCAATTCTCGGTAAGACTCTTCTTCAAAGAACTTATGAAAATAGCTTAAGGGCTAGCGCTCTCAGCGATCTTATTGTTGCCACAGATGATGAACGTATTTTTGAACATGTTCGCTCCTTTAATGGCAAAGTCGTGATGACTTCTGAACAATGCCCCACTGGAACGGATCGCTTAGCAGAAGTCCTTTCACTCTACCCAGAATGGATGCATGCAACTGCTATTGTTAACATTCAAGGAGATGAACCTTGTTTAAACCCTTTAACCATTAATTTAGCTGTTCAAGCACTTGTTAATGATCCTCAAGGACAAGTATCTACTATTGTGACTCCCTTATTGAATGAAGAAGAAGCTAAAAATTCTTCTATTGTCAAGTGTGTGATGGATCAACAGGGAAACGCACTTTATTTTAGCCGTGCTTTAATCCCTTCCAACAAAACCAACTCTTTTAAAAATGGAGCTATTTATTTTCGTCATTTAGGACTCTATGTCTATAGACCATCATTTATCATAGACTATCAGAAATTACCTTCTACACCCCTACAGTTAGAAGAAGATTTAGAACAATTAAAAGTTTTAGAACACGGATATCGAATCAAAGTTGCGATCGTTGAACAGGCAAATATTGGAGTTGACACTCCTGAGGATATCCACAAAGTTGAGGAATGGCTATGCAAACAAAATACATTTTTATAACAGGCGGTGTCTGTTCCTCTTTGGGAAAAGGACTCACTTCTGCAGCAATTGGGTTATTACTCGAAAAAAAAGGGTTAAGAGTGTCAATGCTTAAATTAGATCCTTACTTGAATGTTGATCCAGGTACGATGAGCCCCTTTCAACATGGCGAGGTTTATGTGACAGATGATGGCGCAGAAACAGATTTAGATTTAGGTCACTACTACCGTTATACAAATTCTTTTTTATCAAAAGCTTCCAACGCTACTTCTGGCCAAATCTACAATACAGTGATTAAAAGAGAGCGACATGGCGACTATCTAGGAAAAACGGTTCAAGTTATTCCTCATATTACGAATGAGATTAAACAACGCATTGTGAACTGTGGAAAACAACAAGAAAATATTGATGTTGTTTTGGTCGAAATAGGAGGAACTGCCGGAGATATTGAATCACTCCCCTTTTTAGAAGCCATTCGCCAGTTTACTTACGATCATCGCAATAACTGTTTAAATATCCACTTGACATATGTTCCTTATTTGAAAGCAGCAGGAGAGGTAAAAACTAAACCTTCACAGCATTCCGTACAAGTTTTAAGAGGAATTGGGATTTTTCCAGATATTATTGTTTGCCGTTGCGAAGTGAATTTATCTGATGAAGTTAAAGATAAAATTAGCCTTTTTTGTAATGTCAACAGACGTGCTGTTATCGAAGAAAAAGATGTCGAACATAGTATTTATGAAGTTCCTTTAGATTTGCATAAGCAAGGAATTGATGCTTTAATTTGTGAACTTTTACATCTTCCTAATCCCTCAATCAATTTATCAGAATGGGAAAAAATTCTTGAAACGATAAAAAATCCTAAAGGAACCATAACTGTTGGCATCGTTGGAAAATATGTTCAACATCAAGATGCTTATAAATCGGTGTTCGAATCTTTGACGCATGGAGCATTAGCTGCAGGATATAAACTTCAAATTAAACGATTTGAAGCAGATAAACTTCCGTTAGATGATAACCAATTAGCTAAAACAATTGAAGGTTGTGATGGTTATTTAGTTCCTGGAGGATTTGGAGAAAGAGGGTGGCTTGGCAAAATTCACACAGCTAAATTATGTAGGGAGAAAAAAATTCCTTACTTTGGAATCTGCTTAGGAATGCAGGTCATGGCAGTCGAATTCGCTAGACATGTGGTCGGACTCAGTGAAGCTAATTCAACAGAGTTTGATCCTGATACTATACATCCTGTGATTTCTTTATTAAGTGAGCAAAGAGGTTTACAAGACCTGGGAGGTACAATGCGTCTTGGAGCTTATATTTGTGATTTGAAACTTCACACAAAAGCTTATCAAGCTTATAAAAGTTCACAAATCAGCGAACGACATCGTCATCGTTATGAATTTAATAATACTTACAAAGAACAAATGGAAAAAGCTGGTTTTGTAGTTGCAGGAACGTTAAAAGGCGAGAATCTTTGCGAAATAGCTGAAGTCAAAGATCACCCTTGGATGATTGGAGTTCAATTCCATCCTGAGTTTAAATCAAAACCAACAGACCCTCATCCACTTTTCCGTGACTTTATTCAAGCGATGATTATTTACCATAAGAGTCAGCATGGAAAATAAGCCAAAACCCAGTAGAATTTTAGGCATCGATTTTGGGATGAGCCGAATAGGTTTGGCTCAATCCGACGAAAGAAAGATTATAGCTATGCCTCTTATCACTGTACATACTGAAAAAAAATCAGAACAAACAGTTATTAAATTATTAGAAACCATTTCACAGTTGTGCGAAACTCAAAAATGTGAAATTGAAGAAATTGTGATTGGGCTTCCTTTAATGATGAGTGGTAGAACTGGATTTTTAGCAGATGAAGTTAAACATTTTGCTCAACTTCTTCAACAATTGACACCCATTCCTATTCGTTTATGGGATGAACGTTTAACTACGGTGCAAGCCGAACGCTCCTTGCGAGAAAGCCAATTAACACGTAAAAAACGATCAAAAGTTGTTGATATTGTCAGCGCTTCCATCATCCTTCAAAGCTATCTAGATAGTCGATGCTGAATAGTTGATTCAGCATCGACCAGATATTTATAATTCTCCTTCAAGAACTTCTAATTGAAGCTTTAAAACTTCTTCTAAATTGGTCTGTTCAGCACTTAGAACTAAGGCGACAGGAGGAAAATCTGTTGCTTTTTGAGGAAGAGCTTGGAAATAAGCTCCATATTCCTCTAATGTCTCCCCTTCTGCGGGAGCGCGCATGCCCATAAAAACCATCGCCGCTTGTGTAGAAAAAAACCGCATGACTTGAATTTTTTCTTGTTCAGGATTGGAAGCCACTAAAACAGTTGTTTCAATATTTAATCGATTCTTCTTAATTAACTCCTGAAACTCTTGCATTCTCTGCTGACGGATTTGTTCATCAGAAACTAAGCTAACTAAGCAAATACGAGTTTTTTTCCAAGAAGGATTTTTTCGGAGCATGTAAGCAAACACCATCATTAATTCACAATTGCGTTGCGAATCATCATCCCACCAAATGTGGATATCTCCTTTGATAATAGGTTTCTTGAAAGGAAACTCAAAAGATTTTTGTTCATCGTTCAGAATAACTACATTTTTTCCTCGCTTGTGAGCCAATTTAATGACTTCAAGATAACTAATTAATGTTTCCTCCTGAGAAGTTCCACCGCAAACAATTGTATTAGGTGTCAGAGGACCAATTCCATAATGTGCAATCATCTGCTTCATTCCAGAAGACACGCTTTTTGCTTGATGAAGAGTGACTAAAGCTTGAATATCATGGTGTTTTAATAAAATCTTAATTCTTTGATCTAGCTGGGTAATTTGAGCCTGGCTAGCTTGTTCTGGGGAGAAGAATGAAGCCATGGTTAAAAAGCCTTTAGAATGAGCAATCGCATTTGAAAAGCTTAAAAGCTGATCAGAAACTAAAGAAGGTTTACCGGTAAACACTAAAAAATTTGGTCTCCAAGAACGAGAGGATGGCATTTCGTTTGCTAAGCGATAAATAACGGCTCGGGAAAAAAACATAAAAATTCCATAACGGATATCGTCCCAAGCAGTGTTAATTCTTTGCCTTTTTAAAGCCAGATAGATAACAAATACTAGCCCTAAAGCTAAAATTGCTGCTCCTGAGTTGATCATTAACATCGCTATAACGCAAAGTAGTGTCCCTGTTAAGGAAATAATCCATGGTAAGGGAAAAGTAGGGCGCCAACTTGGATTAGACATTAAATCTTCTAAACCTGTCGCTAAATTCAAAACTGCATAGCAAATTAAGCAAATCATCGTTAAGAGAGGAGCAATTACGTTAATACTTCCAAAACAAATTCCAATTAGAGCAATCGCAACGGTCAATGCGGTGGCTATACGAGGTTCGCAGTAAGGTCCATATTCCCTAGCAAATATGCGTGGAACAATTCCATCTTCCGCTAAAGCTTGCAATGTACGTGGCGCACCTAATAGACCACCAATGGCACTAGAAAGAGTTGCCCCCCAAATACCTAAAATGATCAGAGACTCAAACTTGGCAACATGTTGAATTACTAAAGGATCCATAACAAGCCTGTCTAAAGGAACCATTTCAAAAAGAAAAAGAGAAATTCCAATATAAATAACATATGCTGTTAATACTGCTGTAATTGTTCCTAAAGGTAAAGAACGGCTGGGATCTTTTAAATCTCCCGATAAAGAAGCACTGGATTCAATTCCTGTTAAGGCAGGAAAGAAGATAGCAAAAATAGCCCAAAAAGAGGAGGGAGAAGAATCATTTAAAGGAGTATAGGAATATAAATCTAAATTTGCTGGATTCCCTGTAAAAAGAGAGTATAGGGAAGCTATAATAATGACAAAAATAACCAGCTGAATTTTTAAAGCAAAATTCGTGGATACATAAGCTAATAAAGTTAAAACACAAAGAGTTGCAATTCCAATGGCTACCCCAGAAAATTGCGGAAAAAGAGACTGAAAAGATTCTGTAAAGCCTACAATGCAAAATGATACGCTAATGCTTTGCTTAAGGAATAAAGGGATGCCGATTGAACTACCAACTTCTAAGCCAAGCGCTCGCGAGATAATATAGTAAGCTCCCCCTTTTCCGACTTTAATATTGGTAGCGGCGGCAGACATGGAAAGAATTGTAATTAGGGTGATAACACTCGCTAAAGTGATAATAAAAAGAGTTGAATAAAGTCCAGCGCTTCCTACAATCCATCCCAATCGAAGAAAAATGATGACTCCAAACATCATCAGAATGCTGGGAACATAAATTCCAAAAAATGTTCCAAATTTAGGCCTTTGCTCAATTGTTACTTGATCAGCCAGTGAGGGTTGAAAAGATGTTGTTTGACCCACTGTATAACTCATAAGCGCCTTCCTTTTTTAATCGAATAGAGGTGATTTTTGAAAAAATTTTCTTTCATTTTTGAAACATTACAAATGGAGAAAATTTTTATTAAAAACTTACCTTTAATTCTTTTACCCGAATTTTTGGGTTTTTATTCTTCTACTCACTTGTATTTCAATAATTTCTTTTTCAAATTAAAAATCGGTAAATCAATCAATTATGAGTTATTAATTTAACGTGATAAAATTTATTCTCATCCAATCAATACTAGTTTAATCTAAATTTTTAATCAAGAACACAGGGCTATTTATAAAAAAGAATGAACTGCAAAAAGTAAAGGGTTATAAAAAATGCCTAAAAAGAAATATGATATCAGTTTTTAAAGATACTAAATAGTGCGTCTGGATAGTGGGCAATTTTTAAAAGTTCATTCCTACTCTTAAAAATTATTTAGATTTAAAATAACATTTTTATTTTAATTGAGATATAAATTTATTAAAAGCAATAAAAAAATTTTATATAGCTGATTGATTTTTCATTCTATAAAAGTTAAGATTGCCAGCTAAATTTTTTTTAGAGGAATAAAAGTTTCCGCAAAAATGGTGCGTCCTGTTAACGTCATGCGTTTTCGCTTTAGCAATAATGTTATATAAATTTTTCGCTATAATTATAAACTTCACAAATAATTTAAATGTGGATCATTAATCATTTTCTCTCACTCCTACATTTGTTTTTTGCAGCAGTTACCCTCCAAAAGAAAAGGATTTAAAATAATTTCAAAGCTTTTCTTATTATTCATGTAATTTTACTTACATCTATCACGAAAATGCAAATTCTCTGATAGAAAGTTGAGATTAGGAAATAAATTCCTATGATTCATACCTTACGAAAAGTCAAAATAATTTCCTTTGTTTACATCATATACGTTAAGCGGAAAATAAAAATTGTGGATGATGATTGCATTAACGCAATCGTCTAGAATAAAGCTTTAAAGAGCTTTTTTCATTTTACATTTTTTAAAAAGGAATGAAATTATTTATAAATTTTTCTCAAATAAAACAAATAAAAACTTAACAAACAGAACAATTAATGCACTAAAAATAAAATAAATATAAATTTAATGAAAAAGTCAAATTCAAAAAAAATTTATCTGAATGTTGACGAAAATTTCTTAAATAAGCCTAATCAATTTACAAATCACGTAGCGACGGAAATGCTAATTCGCTATGCTGCGCGATTAAATTATTAGGTGGTTTTAACTATGCATAACTCGCATTATTTTGTTAATCCTTTGAACGAACCGAATCGGCCCATAAAAATTCCAGAATCTTGTATTTTAGTCATTTTTGGAGCGACCGGTGATTTAACAGCTCGTAAACTAATTCCAGCTTTATATAACTTGGCGAGAGACGGCCAACTTCCTGGTCATTTTGCCTGTGTAGGCTTTGCTAGAAGGGCAAAAACACATGATGAGTTTCGGGAAGAAATGTTAGAAGCAGTTAACAAATTTTCAAGATCGAAACCAGTTGAACAAGAACTCTGGAAACGCTTTCGTGAACAATTGTTTTATCATCAATCCGAATTTGATGATGATGAAGGGTATAAAAGCTTAAATCAATTTTTAGAAAAACTCGATACACAAATGGGAACTAAAGGTAACCGAGTTTTTTATTTATCTATCCAGCCTAGCTATTTTCCTCTCGTTGTTGAAAAGCTTAGCCAACACCAATTGACATATCCAGTTAAACAAGTCAAAGACAAATGGAGTCGTGTCATTATAGAAAAGCCTTTTGGAAGAGATATTGAATCAGCAAAACAACTTCAACAAGATCTTGTACAACACCTAGATGAAAGTCAAATTTATCGAATTGATCATTATTTGGGAAAAGAAACTGTACAAAATTTATTAGTTTTTAGATTTGGTAATCCCATCTTTGAATCAGTTTGGAATAACCATCATATTGATAATATTCAAATTACTGTTGGTGAAGAAATTGGGATTGGTTCTCGCGGTCGATTTTGGGAAGAAGCCGGAATGTTGCGAGATATTGTCCAAAACCATGTGATGCAACTTCTTTCTCTTGTTGCGATGGAACCCCCGACGAGTCTCCAAGCCAACTCAGTCCGCGGCGAAAAAGTTAAAGTCATTGAAGCTATTAGACCTATCCCCTTCGATTCAATGGAACAATGCGTCATCCGGGGCCAATATGGATCTGGATTCATTAACGGGGAACCCGTTAAAGGATATCGAGACGAGGAAAATGTAGACTCTAAATCTTTTGTTGAAACCTACGTTGCCTTGCAACTTTCTATCGATAACTGGCGTTGGGCTGGAGTTCCCTTCTATTTACGTGCTGGTAAACGCCTACCCAAACGGGCTACTGAAATTGCGATTACTTTCAAAAAAGCCCCCGGGTATCTATTTGAAGGAACTTCAGCTTTGATTGACTCAAACGTTTTAGTGATTCGTATTCAACCGGATGAAGGAATTTCATTGAGAATTAATTGCAAAGTCCCTGCATTAAACACAGTCATTCAACCGGTGAAAATGGATTTTCGTTACGGATCTTACTTTGGTGCCATTCCTCCCGAAGCTTATGAAAGGTTAATTTGTGATTGCATGGCCGGGGATAATACTTTATTTGCAAGAGATGACGAAGTCATTATGTCTTGGAAGTTGCTCACACCTATTTTAGAACATTGGCAAGAAACATCCCCGACAGATTTTCCAAATTATGCCGCAGGAACTTGGGGGCCAGACCGAGCCGAAGAAATGCTAAAACGCCAAGGACGTCATTGGAGACTTATTTAACCATATCAAATAACAAAAGGTAATTTATAAACCATCGATAAAGCATAATTTTGTGAATTGACTTAAATTTATGTGTTTATTTTTGATATTTGGTATAGCCTGAATTCTGAACTTTTCTTTCTGATAATCAGAGGCTTTAATTGATAATTAGAAAAAATTTATCTACCAAGTATCTGAAACTTAAATAAAAATCCTTCAAATTCAGGTAAAAATATAAAATGGATTATTTGATATGGAAGTAGAAAAAAAAGAAATTGTTCCTGATCTACAAACAGAATTTAATAAATTAGCTAATACCCAACAATCAAAAACAAAAGCCTGTTTATTTAATCTTATTATTTATACTCAAGAAAAATCCCGTTCAGATTACTTTACCAGTATGGTAAAAATGATTGCCAAGCAATTTCCATGTCGAATTATTTTTGTTCAAGGTGATCGAACAACAAAAGATTCTTATCTGCGAGTAAATGTTTCGACTGAGATCGGAAAAGAGATTAAAGGGTTTACCTGTGATCAAATTCTTATCGAAGCGGCAGGTAAAGAACTTTCTAAAGTTCCTTTTTTGATTTTACCTGTATTCGTTCCAAGTTTGCCCATTTACCTAGTTTGGGGGGAAGACCCAACAACAGAAAATACGATTCTTCCTCATCTACAAAAATTTGCCACAAGGTTGATTTTTGATTCTGAATGCACAAAGGATCTTCAACATTTTAGTCAAACCATGCAGCAAAAAATTCAATCGTCCTCTATTCAAATTGTGGACATGAATTGGGCTCGTATTGGAGGCTGGAGAGAAATTGTAGCACAAACTTTTGATAGTAAAGAAAGATTTGGACAATTAGCCACTGCCAAATCGGTTAAAATCACTTACAATAATTTACCTTCTCCGTTTTTTACCCATCCTGATACACAAGCCATTTATTTACAAGCCTGGTTAGCTTCAAGACTTGGATGGAAATTTATTAAACGAAAGATCGAACAAGCCGTTCACATCCTTTATTATAAAGGGAATAAAGAAACTGTTAAAATCCAACTGATTGGCGTTACAGATAAAGAATTATCTCCAGAAGATATTATTGCTATTGATGTATCCGATGACATTGATTATGTGTGTCACCTAAAAAGACAAGGAAATAACCAAGTATCTGTTCAAGCCTGCAATCAATATCAATGCGAACTTCCTTTTACATTATGGCTACCAACCATCCGTACAGGCCGTAGTTTTATGCAAGAAATTTTTTACCAGAAAGTTAGTCATCACTATTTAGATATGCTACATTTGATCAGTCAAGCTAATTGGAGTTTATGATATGCAAACAGCTCATTGGAAAACATCTATTCGATCGTTCGATGAAAGGCGTGATTTTATCGTTGTCGGAAATGCAGAAGAAACAATTCAATTTTGCGTAAAACAATTCATAGAAATCGCGCAAGAGGCAATTGAAAAGCGAGGGTTGTTTACAGTGGCTTTATCAGGAGGACAAACCCCTAATGCTATTTTTAAAAAATTGAGTCAACAAGACTATTTAAAACAATTGGACTGGACTAAAGTGTTCTGTTTTTGGAGTGATGAAAGGAACGTTCCTCCGACAGACACAGAAAGCAATTATGCCATGGCTATGGAATCTGGCCTCGCTAAACTTCCTTTAAAAAGAGAACATATTTTTCGCATGAAAGCAGAAAGTGACATTGAAGAGAACGCTCTCAAGTACGAAGCCATCATACGTGAAAAAGTCTCTTCTAATAGTTTTGATTTATTAATGCTAGGAATGGGAGATGATGGTCATACAGCGTCACTTTTTCCTCATACGCAAGGCTTACATGCAAAAGATCGTCTAGTCATTGCTAATTACGTTCCCCAAAAACATACTTGGCGCATGTCTTTGACCTATGAATGTATTCATTTGGCTAAAACGATTTGTATTTACGCCATGGGAAAGAAAAAAACCAATATGGTTGCTCAAGCATTAACAAAAAGCTATGATCCAGATAATCTTCCCATCCAACGTATTGGTACAACACATCATAAAGCTCTATGGATTTTAGATCATGAGGCTGGTGAAAAACTCTTGCAAATTTTTCAAAGACGGTAAACACTTAAGACAAAAACCCACAAAAATGAAATAGTTTAGACCTTATGTTAGTTTTGGGAATAGAAAGTACTTGTGATGAAACAGCGTGTGCCATCGTTCGTCATGGAAAAGATATTTTGTCAAACGTTGTTGCTTCTCAAATTGATTTACACAAAGAATACGGAGGCGTTGTCCCTGAACTGGCTTGTCGAAGGCATATTGATCTAATCATTCCAGTCATTGATCAAGCTCTTAATCAAGCAAAATTAACACTTGAACAAATTGATTTAATTGCGGTTGCAAATGGCCCAGGGTTAATTGGAGCTTTACTGATTGGTTTAAATACTGCTAAAGCACTCGCTTTAGCCCTTCGAAAACCTTTTATTGGCATTAATCACGTGGAAGCTCATTTATATGCAGCAATTATGTCACACCCTCAAGATGTTCAATTTCCTTGTTTAGGCGTCGTTCTGTCTGGCGGTCATACTGCTCTTGTTTTAATTAAACAAATCGGCCAATACGAACTTATCGGACAAACTGTAGATGATGCTGTTGGAGAAGCTTTTGATAAAGTCGCTAAGATGCTTAATCTACCCTATCCCGGTGGACCAGAAATAGAGAATTTAGCAAGGCATGGTCGTTCTGTTAAATTTAATTTTAAAGCTGGACAAGTGAAAGACCGCCCTTTGGATTTTTCTTTCAGCGGACTAAAAACAGCAGTCCTTTATGCTATCAAAGATCCTAAAGCGCTTAAAGAGACAGTTCTTTTATCCTCCGAAATGACTCAAGATATCGCAGCAAGTTTTCAAGAAGCCGCTTGCAGTGATATTGTGAAAAAATCTCTATTGGCTGCAAAACAATATGGTGTCAATACTCTCTTATTTGGGGGGGGTGTAACGAATAATTGTTACTTAAGAAAATCATTTTCCGTGGCCAATTCAAACTTAAACTACATATGGCCTTCTGCCGGTTTAAGTTTAGATAATGCTGCCATGATCGCAGGTCTTGGATACTACCGTTATCAATTACAAAACAAAAGTGATTCTATGGATTTAGAACCATTAACACGAACCCCTTTACAATCCGTAAAAGAATAAATTTTGCGCATAAACAAACTGAAAAGTTACAAATATTCTTATTTCGACTATTGAATTTAAACATTTATTAAGTTAAGATTAACAATCTTAAGAAAAACCCCATGGATGGAGCTAATCAATGGCCAGCAAACGTGAAAACATTAAAATGAAAAGTTCGAAAAGTCACTATCATTACTACACATCAAAAAATAAAACTTCAACTCCAGGACGTCTAACATTAGTTAAATATGATCCAGTCGTACGAGAGAGAGTAGAATTTAAAGAAACAAAGTAATTTTTTTACTTTTGGTACATAAAACATGTTTGAGCTTTCTGTCGCCTGCAAATATCTTATTCCCCGCCGGCGACAGCTCTCTGTTTCCATTATAAGTATCATCTCTATTTTAGTCATTAGCCTAGTAGTCTGGTTAATCATTGTTTTTTTCTCCGTTACCAATGGCCTAGAAAAAAATTGGATTTATAAACTCACTACTTTAACCGCACCTGTTCGAATTACTCCTACCGATGCTTATTACCACTCTTACTATTATCAAATTGATAGTTTAAGCGAAAATTCCGGTTATAGTCACAAAACAATACGGGAAAAGAACGAATCACAGTTCACAGATCCTTACGATAAAGATTATGATGAAGAAATTCCTTCTCACTGGCAGACTCCAGATCGCCAATCTGATGGCTCCCTAAAAGACCTTGTTAAATTAGCTTTCAATTCGATTCAGGATCTGAAGAAAATACCTGGCTTATATGCTCAAGACTTTGAATTAACAGCTAGCCATATTAAACTTCGCCTTCAAAGAGACATGTCCGTTTTGCATGCACACAACTTTTATGGAGGTGCAACGCAATCGTATTTAGCTTATCCAACCTACTTAGGTAACTTTGAAGCAAATAACTCCAAAATTGGCCAAACTTTTTTACCTATCGAATCAAAAGACCTTAATAATTATTTACAATTGATTCCTTTTGCAGAGAATCATGAAGATAATCCAGATGAAAAAACTCCTTTTCCTCAAACGATACTGCAAAAAAGATTAAGAAATTTTTTTGATCATGTCGTGATCAATCAACTACAAGCTAAATCATTTGGTTGGACAATTCCGAAATCTTTGTTTCCTTTAAAAGCCCATTGGCAAGGATGTGCTGTTACTAAAGAGAATCATATTTTACGAATTGTTGTTCCTGCCCAATCTGAAAAATGCATGCAAATTCAAAAGTCTCTTGAAGACCAAGGTTTAGAAACGATTCTGGGACAATTGCATCTCAATGAAGGAAAAGCAATATTTTATGGAAAAAATCAAACTGTTTTTAATGATCTAACAAAAATTCCTATCACTTACGCTAGTGGGAATTCTTTTGAAGCTCATTTAATCTCCTCTTCAATCGAACGAGCCAAACGATTAGATGATCTTACTTTTGAGATAACCGTGCCTATTCAAGGTGATATTTTAAAAGGAAATGCCCCTTATCGAGGACTAGAAATTGCCTCTGCGGAGTTAAAACCTACCAATAAAAACTTTGGCAACCCCTTCTGGATTTATCAATCATCCGCAAATTCAAATTTTATTCTTCCCTCGGATTCGGATATAGGCGGAGGGGTGATTTTACCTAAAAGTTTCAGAGAAGCTGGAGTTTTGATTGGCGATCGAGGACACTTAAGCTATTTTGCTGCGACTGCAAGCCTTTTGCAAGAACAGCGTCTTCCAATTTATGTTGCAGGATTTTATGATCCAGGGATTATTCCAATTGGTAATAAATTTGTTTTAGCCAACCCAGAAATCACCTCCATTATTCGAGCATCTCATAATCAAGATGATAAATCTAGTTTAACGAATGGAATTAACGTTCGTTTCGATCATTTAAGCCAAGCAGATGAAGTGAAAGGCGCTTTATTAAAGGCTTTTCAAAAGAATGGGATCAATCGTTACTGGGATATACAAACTTATAAAGAATACGAATTTACAAAAGAAATTATTCAAGAGCTTCAGAGTCAAAAAAATATTTTTATGTTGATTGCCGTGGTTATTATTCTCGTGGCCTGTTCTAATATCATTTCTATGCTCGTTATTTTAGTAAATGATAAAAAAGTTGAGATCGGAATTCTTCGTTCAATGGGAGCTTCTTCAAAAAGTATTGCCCTTATATTTGGATTTGCAGGTGGAGTAATTGGTATCCTAGGAAGTTTAATTGGAATTGGAGCTGCTATACTGACTTTAAGTTATTTAAGCACTCTCATTGCCTTTTTAAGTCGTTTGCAAGGACATGATATGCTTAACGCTTCTTTTTATGGACAAATGTTAACATATGAAATTAGTTATGAAGCATTATTTTTTGTTTTAGGGGCGACTTGTATGATTTCTTTACTAGCAGGTATTGTACCTGCTGCCAAGGCTTGTCTTTTAAAACCCTCTCAAATTCTAAGATCTGGGAGTTAAATGGATTCTCATTCAACCTTAATTCTTGAAGCTCATGATATTCAAAAGAACTTCTATCATCCTGTGCGAGTAAAAATTCTACAAAGCGTTTCTCTTCAAGTTCGAATGGGAGAATCGGTGGCGATTGTAGGAAGATCGGGAGAAGGAAAAAGTACATTATTACAAATTTTAGGTACACTCGAACAACCTTGTTCAGGAACTTTAACAATCGATAATCAGGTAATTTCCTCTTCAAATAAATCTCAAATAAGAAACGAATTAATTGGATTTGTTTTTCAATCGTTTCACTTACTTGAAGATTATACAGCCTTAGAAAATGTTTTGATGCCTGCACGCATTGGAAGAAAATCTGTCGCAAAAGGAAGTTTGACAGAACAACGAGGGATGGAACTTCTTCATCAAGTTGGACTTCAAGAACGTGCTCATTTTCATACAAAACTTTTGTCTGGCGGTGAAAAACAACGAATTGCATTAGCTAGAGCTATGTGCAATGATCCTAAATTAATCTTTGCAGATGAACCTTCAGGTAATCTCGACAGACAAACTGCTCATCTCATGCATGATATTTTACTAAAATTTATTCACGGGCAACAAAAAGCTCTTGTTTTAGTTACTCATGATCTAGAATTAGCCAAACTTTGTTCGTCTCAATATGAGCTTATTAACGGTCGCTTATATCGCCGGTAATTGGCGTTTGAAAATGATGGCTCTTTCAGAAGCCGTGGAAAATAAATTTACATCTAAATCAAGATGGTTACAAAAATCCATATATTTATAGATTAAAGGAACGAGAATAATATTCTGAATAATCGTTTCAATAGCTAAAAAAATAGGAATCGATGTATGCATTGGCAAAGCGAATCCTAAATGATGCGTCACAATTCTTGCAATAGCAAAACTTGCATTATCAATTATCGTAGATTTAAATACATTCCAGATACGAAAACGACACATCTCAAGAAAGGAAGCATCCTGTACATTTTCTTGTGTTACTAAATGACAACATCGAATAGCAAAAACATAGGAAAAGCATAAATCGATTTTGCTCAACACAATATCTTTAAGGTAATTTCCAATTTGATAATAATAACGGGTTTGTTTAATAAAATTGCTTTCAAGTATCTCTGGCGAAAATTTAGCATTTAAAGTTTGAAATGCTTGTAATTCCCATTGTTCAAAGACTTTTTTTATCTGAAAAGCAACAATAAACCAGACAGCGTAATTAATAGGATTAATTCCAGTTTTAGGGAAAATCTTCCGACCAACTAAACCATACGTCCCTCCAGCCACGGCGGCTAACCCGACAGATTCGACTTGGTTATATAAATAACTAGGAGTTGTAATAACACGATTAATAGAATCAATCATAAATGATTTTTTTACTAAAATTTTTTGTGCTGTTAACTTACTTGAGAATATTTTTTTTTGCAATCTTAGAATTTTTTATTCAAGAAAAATTTTACAATAAGATTTTTGAGCACTATAAATTAGCTAAAAAGTTTAATCTATGAATCTAGCGATTGATATAAAATTTTAAACAATAAGCTAAACAGCTTGCTCTAGTTCTATGTGCTGAATGTTCGCTACTATGGCTTGTTCTTTTGTAGAGTCGGATTGCCCATTAGTCTGAGATGCTTGTTTAGCCAGTTCTTCTTCCTCTGCTCGTATTTTGTTATGAACAGCCGTAAATTTATCTACTAAGCCATTGATAAATTGTAAAATGTGCATACTTAAAATGAGTTCGCCACCGACAAAAATATAGCCACATTTTTTTACTAATCCTATTCCCAACTCTTGAGGAATTGAGGTAACGAAAGATTCTTTAACTTGTTCAATCAATACGCGGCGAAAAATTTCTAAAAAAACTAAATCGTTATCTTTTATGTGGCAATCCAAAATTTGTTGCTTCGTCCGAATTTTTAACGTATAAGAAAAAACTGCGTCTACTTTTTTTTCTATGTCTTCTCCAAAACGAACAACTGACCACGAACCCTTTCTTAATTTATCTACAAGGTTAGATTTCCTTTCAGGCAAATTTTCATAAATTGAACGCTCTCCAATTAATTTTAAAGCAACGAGATGTGTTAAGTATGCAGATTCAATAATGGCAGCGCTTGCTATTCCAGATAACACATAAGGAAAACAAGTCACAGGTTGACTATATTCAACAAATTTAATCCAGACGAGAATGCGCTCCATTCCGTACGCCAAAAAGCCAGCTACACCACCCTTAGCTAAATTTAAAGGAATCCTTAATACATAAGGAACTTGCACATCAGATGTTTGCTGTGCTTCTGTATGTATTTCACTATTTTCTAATAGTCGTGTGCCATTTCCAGTAGGAACGATGCTTAAATTGGCAGGAATTGACATGTTAACTCCCCTTTTTAAAAATTAATAAGTAATTATAGCATTAAAATAATTGTTTAACAAGCCTTTTTACGATATCAATATTAAACAAAATTTGTTTTTTTTTTAAATTTTATATAAAAAACTAATTAACTTGTTTCCAAAAAAATTCTTGACAGATGTTGCGTGATTACTAATAATGATAAAGTTTAAGTTTAGAATTATAAAATCACTGTATACGAAATACAAATACCAATCTAATTTTTAGTAGGTTAATGCAATGCATACACAATTAACGTCGACTTCAAATTCATTTAGCCAGCGAAATTTTTGGATTGTAAGCTTGTCTTTAATTTCCGGTCTTATTTTATCTATTTTATCTTGGCTTGAGCTATGCGTTGAACATTGTTCTGCTAATCAGGAATATCGACTTTTTGGAATGCCATTCGCGTTAGCAGGAATGGCTTTTTTTCCTGCTATGCTAGCAATTCATTTTTTTTCTAAAAAATTTCCTAGTCTTTCAAAATTAACAAGTTGGTCTCTAGCTGCTGCATTTGGCGCTGAAATCATGTTTATTTTGATTCAAAAATATGAGATAGGACATTGGTGCCCAGTTTGCCTGAGCATTGCACTTACGGTAACTATCGCTTGCATCGCAAGAGCCCTCCCTTACTTTAAAACTTTTTACTCTGCTATTCAGCAAAGGGAATTTATGACTAAAATCAAACAAGGTTTACTCTCTTTATCATTTATCATTTTAGGATTTCTCATGGCATTTGTAGGGATCTCAAAAGTTGATGCGGCAGAAGATGCTATTGCGGATATGAAAAATCGCTTAATGTTTGGCTCTAAAACAAGCCCTGTCGAAGTTTATTTTGTCACCGATTGGTTTTGCCCCTCATGCAAAAAAATCGAAACGCAAATAGAAAAAATTTTGCCAGACATCCAAAATCAAGCTGCCTTATTTTTCGTGGATTACCCAATTCATAATAAAAGTATGAATTATACTCCCTATAACTTAGCTTTTTTAGTAAATGCTAAATCCAATTATTTAAAAGCCAGAGAAGTTCTCTCTCAGCTAACTGAAAAAACAGAAACTCCTCATGACAATGATGTTGTTAAGGCTGTTAAAGCTTATCACATTCCCTTTAAAGAATTGAGTTTCTTAGATGTTAAAGCTGGAATGGAATTTTTTGATAAGGTTGTTAAAAAATATGATCTTTCCGCTACACCAACGATTATTGTTACTAACACAAAAACGAATCAAGTCATCAAATTCGAAGGAACTGATGAAATTAGTGATCAGAACGTGTTAAATGCTATTCAGACTTTAAGCCAAAGTCATGAAGGAACTAGTAAATAAATATGATTAATAATTTAATAAAAAAAAACTACTGAAATAAAACAGCTATGGATGAAAATTTTTTATCACATATTGAAACCCAACTTGAAGATTTAAAAACACAAGGTTTATATAAACAAGAGCAAGAAATTACTTCACCTCAAGATGCTAAAATTACTATTGCTGGCGGAAAAGAGGTTTTAAATTTTTGTTCTAATAATTATTTAGGTCTTGCAAATCACCCCGAAATTATTCAAGCAGCTGAAAACAGCTATTCAGACTATGGCTTTGGGCTCTCCTCTGTGAGATTTATCTGTGGAACCCAAACTGTACACAAACAGCTAGAAAGGCGTCTTTCTCAATTTTTAGAAACAGATGATACAATCCTTTATTGCTCTTGTTTTGATGCTAATGGGGGTCTTTTCGAAACACTCCTTAGTGCTGAAGATGCCGTCATTAGTGATGCTCTAAATCATGCTAGTATTATTGATGGAATTCGATTATCCAAAGCAAAACGTTTGCGTTACGACACGAATGACATGACTAGCTTAGAGCAACAACTGAAAGTAGCTAAAGACTCGCGCTTCCGTTTGATTGCAACAGATGGTGTCTTTTCAATGGATGGAACAATTGCGAATTTAAGAGTCATCTGCGATTTAGCGGATGAATATCAAGCCCTTGTCATGGTGGATGACTGTCATGCAGTTGGCTTCATGGGAGCAAAAGGAAAGGGAACTCCTGAGTTTTGCGATGTCATGGGTCGCGTCGATTTGATCACAGGAACCCTTGGAAAAGCTCTTGGAGGAGCACTTGGTGGATATACTTCGGGCCGCAAACCTTTAATCGATTGGTTAAGACAGCGCTCGAGACCTTACCTATTTTCTAACACCCTAGCTCCTAGCATTGCTGCTGCTTCTTTAACTGTATTAGATTTGATTGAAAAGTCTGATGATCGACGAGAAAAACTAAAGGCTAATGCGCTCTACTTTCGAGAAAAAATGACTGCTCTTGGCTTTAACCTTATTCCTGGCTCTCATCCTATTATTCCTATTATGCTAGGAGATGCTAAACTTGCCCAAAATTTTGCGGCCAAAATGTTAGAACAAGAAGTTTACGTGATTGGGTTTGCTTATCCAGTTGTTCCCCAAGGTAAAGCTCGTATTCGCACACAAATGTGTGCCAATCATACGCGAGAAAATTTAGATCAAGCCATTCAAGCTTTTGAAAAAGTAGGAAAAGAACTTAAGATCATTTCTTAATAACCGAAGCTATAGCCTAAATCAAACTATATTTCATTAACCTAGAGTTTGGAATTTTATCCCAATTCTAGCAGTGATATCTTTTGCTTCACTCCAATCCTATCATCCTCCTTTTGACCTCCTCGTTTTGCAAGTAAATTATTTTAATTTCTGATTGCAAAGTGAAATGAATTTGTAATCATTTCGTATGCTGACTATAATTGTCTCTCCTCAAAAAATCACATTGAAGGTCTTTTTATGAAAGGTTTAGTCAAGAAAATATCAGCTCCCGGTCTTTGGATGGAAAATTTGCCAATACCGTCGCATGTGAAAGATGATGAAGTTCTGATTAAAACAATTAAAACATCCATCTGTGGCACCGATGTTCATATTTATAAATGGGATGCTTGGGCGCAGAAAAATGTTCCTGTGCCTTTGGTGATTGGCCATGAATTTATCGGTGAAATAGCGGAATTTGGAAAAAATGTTAAAGGATTTAAAATTGGAGAACGAGTATGCGGGGAAGGACATATCGTTTGTAATCAATGCCCAAATTGCCGCATGGGTCGTAAGCATGTCTGCATGCACACGAAAGGGCTAGGTTATCATATTTCTGGCTGTTTTGCTGAATATTTTGTTCTTCCTGCAGAAAATGTTTTTTCTCTACCCCCTTCCATTTCTGATGATTTAGGCGCCATCTTCGATCCTTACGGAAATGCTGTCCATACTACGCTCGCCTTTAATCTTATTGGTGAAGATGTTCTTATTACAGGTGCTGGCCCAATTGGAATCATGGCAGCCGCCATTGCTAAACAAGCTGGTGCAAGACATATTGTTATCACAGATGTGAACGATTATCGTCTAGACCTTGCAAGAACTATGGGTGTCTCGCATGCTATTAATGTTAACCAAGAATCTTTAGATAATTTTATGCAATCTCTAGGAATCAAGTATGGCTTTACAGTTGGGCTTGAGATGTCTGGCCATCCTGACGGACTAAAAACTTTAACAGAAAAAATTCGACATGGAGGAAACATCGCGTTACTTGGTATTCTTCCACCAGCTACTTCTATTGACTGGAATTTAGTTATTTTTAAAATGTTAACTTTAAAAGGGATTTATGGAAGAGAAATTTTCTCAACCTGGTATCAGATGGTTCACCTTCTGGAAATTGGCTTAAATTTAGCTCCCATTATTACCCATCATTTTTCAGTTGATAATTTTGAAAAAGGATTTGATGTGATGATATCAGGCCAATCAGGCAAAGTGATTCTTGATTGGGTTTAACCTTTCCCCTGCATAAAATTTTGATGCAGTTTACAAAATAATTATTAATAATTAAAAAATTATTGTGTCCAAAAGAGGATGAAAAAACAGCGAATTTTTTAAAAAACTTGTCTGTATCAAAGCAATTCCAACAAATTTTTTATCTAATTCATAAATAAAATAATATTTTTTTAACAAGCTTAACAATAATTTAATTTTGTTAATTAAAAACTAAATAAATTGGCAATAGCTAAGTTTATATCCATATTTGCTTTTTTAAGGGCATTCTGAATTGCATTTTTTGAAAAACCAGCAGCAGCTCCCGTCAATAGTTGATCGGTTAAATACTCCATCATCGAATAAGAGTGCGTATTAAATAAAAACTCTTCGTAGTTTATTAATTGTTGAAAAAAACTTTGATTAGGCCCTATATTTTCTTTTTTGCTCCTCACGTGTATATAAGCATCTTTTAAATTTAAACTATGTTCTTTCATCAAATAAGAAATTACCACCGCACTAGATCGGGAAATACCAGCCTCACAATGAACTAAAACCTTATGTTTACCAATGGTTCCCTCTTTAATAAATTGATGAAGCTCCACAAAATGTTGAGAAATATTTGTATCCATTTCATCGGGTATCATAAGGTGCTTGTAAGTAAAACTTTGAATGAATTTATTAGGATAGCGCGCTTCGTTTTGCCCTTTTATAGTACCAGTCAAATTTAAGATATGGGTAATTTTCTTTTTTTGTAGAAGAGATAAATTTTCAGCTTCAACGACAGATGAAAGAAATAAATTCGTGACAATTTCAGGACATTGCTTTTGACTTTCTACATCTCTTGTATTAGGCAAATCTTCGAGCGTATTTACTGAAAAAGACGAAATGAGCATGATTTCCCCCTAAACAATTAAATTTAATTCTTTTGTAATTTTAATTGATAAGAATCAATCATTTTAATGGAAGAATTTAATGAATATCTATCTATTTAAATAGACTCTTTTAGAATTAATTAAAACAAGTAAGCTACTCATCACCATGGCAAAAGCCGCAAATAGTGGAGTTAAGGATCCGTAAACAGCTAATCCTAAACCAATGCAATTGTAAAAAAAAGCCCAAAATAAATTTTGCTTAATAATTTTATGTCCTTTTTTAGCCAAGTGATGCATTTTTTGTAATATTTGTAAACGATTGGTTGTTAAAAGAATATCAGAAACCTGAATCGAAATATCAGTCGCCGACATAACGGCAACGCCTACATGAGAAGCTGTCAAAGCCGGAGCGTCATTGATTCCATCCCCAATCATCATCACAATTTCTCCCTGTTTTTTTAGCTTTTCTATCAATTCTCTTTTTTGAAGTGGGTGATACTCTGCAAACCATTCTTGAAATCCGCACAATCGAGCAACGGCTTCAACAGCTAGTGAAGAGTCTCCTGACAATAGCAATGTTTTTATCCCTTTTAAAGATTGAATCAACGTTTGTACTTCTGGCTGAATACGATCTCCCAAATGAATAGCAGCTAAACAAATATTTTGCTTAGCAAAAAAGACTGTCGTTTGAGCCTCCATATTTTTTCTCAAATGAACTAAAGGAGTTGATATCCCCTGTTGTTGTAAAAAAATGGCTGACCCAAAATAATAGGGGGTTGTTCCTTGATACCCCCTAATTCCTCTTCCGATAATCTCTTCGATTTTTTCAATGTGGCTCTCTTCAAAATTAATAATAGCTTGATCAACTGATCGAGCGATGGGATGATTCGAATGAGAAACTAACGCTTTTAAAACACTTTTTTCTTCTAAAGAAAGCTTTTCATAGCCACTTAAAATAGTATATTTTCCTTCTGTAACAGTTCCTGTTTTATCACAAACTAAGGTTGTTTCTTTACCGAGTAAAGCTAAACAAGCTCGATTGCGAATAATCACTCCGAGCTTAGCAAATGCATTTAGTAATTGAGATTCTACTAAAGGAACAGCAATTCCAATAGCACATGGACATGAAATCAGTAAAACAGATACAGCACGAATAATTCCGGATTGTAAAGAGGTTTGATCAAAATCTTGTTGGTTAAATAGTAAGCAGTAAACAAAAACCCCAATCGCTAAACATAAAACAAACGGAACAAACCATTTGACAATCGAGTCAATGGTTCGTACATACTGAGCTTTATGACCAATATCTTGCTCTACCATTTCAACAATTTGAAAGAGGGCAGTTTGTTCAGAAGTAGCAGTCACTTTAATAACCAAAAATCCCTGTTGCAAAATCGTTCCAGCTAAAACATTCACCCCAACATTTTTAGGAACGGGTAAAGCCTCTCCTGTCATTATAGATTCATTGCAAATCCCCTCTCCTTCTTCAACAATTCCGTCCAGTACAATTTTCTCACCACTCAAAACAACCAGAAAATCTCCTATGTGGATCTCTTTTAAAGAGACAAACTCATTTTTTGTTGCAGAGATTTTTTTTCTTCCGCGTCTTGGTAGCGCTCTTGTCAATTGAACAAGTGAATCTTTAGCAGAAAATTTAGCTTTTGACTCAATCATTTTTCCTAACAAGACGAAAACAATGATAACTGTCATCGAATCAAAATAAACATACGAACTCCCCCTCCACATTTCATAAATAGATAGTCCTGTCGCTGCAGCTACACCCAAAATAACTAAAGCCTCCATTCCCCATAACCCTACTTTCGCACCAGTATAAAATCTCTTCCATATTGGCCAAGCACTATAGGTTAAAACGGGTAGTGCCCCTATCAAAGAAAGCCAAGCAAATAATTGGGCATATCCTTCTGCTTGTTCATTAAAAAAACTGACATAAATTGGATAAGCAAACATCATAATATTCATTGAGAAAAATGCTGCGATAACAAAACGAAGGGATAAAGTTCGACTCAACACTTGTTGGCGAGGATCCTGCAAAAAATTTGGACGATATCCCAAATTTGAGATGAGTTTTAAAATTCTTTCTTTTGTGGTATGAACAGGAGCATATTCGATCGTAGCTAAATCTGTTGTATAATCAACGTAGCAATAAGTAATCCCCCATTCTTTCAAAAGAGTCAGCTTGATAACTTCTGCACAAGATGGACACCACATATCGTGAATTTCTAAATGTAGCTTTTCAAGCGTCTCTTTCTCTCCTATTTTCTGACTATTAATTTCTTCCAAAAGGCGTGGATTGGCGATCAAACCTGATTTCAAAGCTTGCTTAAACAAAGGGTGTTCACTAACATTATTTAACGCTTGTTGAGTGGCAAGAATTTGATGCACAGTTTGACACCCCGCGCAGCAAAATGTTTTTTCTCCATCTTTATAGAAGACAAGATTAATAGGGCTTTGACAAAGTAAACATTCAGATGTCATAGAGTTTTGTTAAAATAGTTATTCATTTAAAAAATTAATTTAAACACTAACACACACTTCATTTGTTGACCGCATCATTTCATTTACGATGAAATATAGTATTTTAAATTAAAATTTACATGTTACTTAGCGACTCTCTTCATTAATCATTTTATTTTGAGAAACTATGACAAACTAGCGTCGAAAGTCAAGAGATGGATGATTCTACTTTCCGTTATGAATATGGCCACTTTTTTTGATTGTCGTCGAGCTGCAACTTGGGCATGTTAATGTTTTTTTAGATCTTCGTATGATGAAAACCTTATAAGAAAGCCATTTACATTAGAAAAATAAAATTTTTTAGTTGACATGACATGTTTAGGACTATTCAATAGACAATTGGGAGCCTTACCTATTTAGCACTACCCCAGAGTTCAAAAAAGAAATAAAGAAAATCCATATTGACATAGGCTTTAAACAAGGCATAAATGATTGAATAGAAAAAATGGTAATAGGAAAACATAAAAATATCATCATTAATCTACTTGATGAGGTCAAAATTAAAGTTTATTTAGAGAGTTTTGCCGCATTCTTGTAACTCTGATTCAACTCTGATTCAAGTAGAGCCCTGAAAAGCTCTACTTTTTTCATTTTTATAAATAATTAAAAAAATTGAGGCTAGATTCAATTAATTTTTATTTACTTAGTCATAGGTCAGCTCGCAATTTTTAAGATGGGCTTCCCTTAAATCATAAATTTTATCTTTTGATCTTTGAGTTTTCATATGAATATCGATGATATGTAGAGCCAATTCTTTTGAATCGAGTTTTTCTAATGCTAGTCTTTCGAGAGCCTCAGGCCCTTCCCACCGATAGTTTTGTTGCTGCAGGCCATGCACGAAATAAAATAATTTAAACGCTTTTGCAAAAACAGCTTTGCCATCTTTTGGATAAACCTGCCAATTAGTTTGATATTTATTTTTAAAAGATTTATCCACTGTAATACCTGATAATTCTAGCCGCTCTTTCATTTTTGGATCTAAGATTTCAATCTCTTGATCAGGAATTAACTTGGCTACCGGTCTGTAACTAGGATTTACTAAAACAAACATAAAATTCTCTCCTTTAATTATTCAAATTTTATTTTATTCGATATTTTAATAAAAGCTAAGCCTATTTTCCCATTCACTCTTAATAGTTCGAATAAGTTGGATAGGAGTCTTGCCTTCTTTGAAAGCCAAACGGGATTTTTTTATTACAAACTCCATCCATTCTATTGCATGACAAGGAGCCATTTCCTGCTCGTTTTCATCTCCTATTTCCTCTTGCTCTTCAAAGTATGAGTCCTCTTCATATGCATTTAAAGATTCCATTTTCTGCTTATATATTTTTTCTGCTTCTGGAGATATTAAATTTTTTATTTCAGGTAAAAAATTTCTTTCTAATTGAGGTAGATTGTCATAACAAAGTTGTAAAGGTCGACTAAGTGAGGATGCAAAGCATTGATCATGGTCAATTGCAAAAAGATGGTAAAGATCATTTTCCCGCTGAAAAAGCAAATTACCTTCGTTGCGATCTGTATTTCCAATTAAAAGGTCTAAAATAACCATTTTTTGTAAATCTAGTAAATCAATACGATCTAACCCAAAGTTTTCGTTTTCTTGTACGTTTCCATATTTTACACAATCAGGGACAAACAATTGTGCTGATCCTACATTGCCTTCTCCCAAATCGATTAATACTGTTAAGGGGACTTGAAATTGGTTGTGATAATTTATACATGATGCCATTTGTTCATTCTTGCATATTGTAGAATTATTTTTAAAATTATTTAGTGGTTTAAATATCCATTGAGGTTTTCCTTCATCCGTTAAAGTATAAACCTCATTTACATTGCCACCTCCAAAAAGCTGAGATGACTCAATGATAGGAAATTTTTGCAGCTGCGTTCGATACTGAACCTTATCATCTACATATTTTTCATAAGCAGCGGCAGCACTAACCCCATTTTCTCCCATACCCCTTAGCATTTCTAAAAAAGCTGGTATTGCTTCTTCTGTGTTATTAGCTATAATGGCTTTCACAGCTCCTTCAGGTTTTGGTTCACTCAAACCAAACTTTTTTACTTCCTCTATTGAGGAAGCATATCCCCCTCTATTTTCAATAGATTCCAAACAATTCAATAAACTTTTACATATAAAAGCAGGAGCTGGATTAATAACATTTATAGGCCGGGTTAATTCTTGTTCACTTAAATGAGAAAGTAAGGGAGAAAATAATAGGGAATGTGCATCATTAATTTCCTGTTTTGTAATTGGAACGGCTTCCCTAAATTTTGCATTTAAACGCTCATTACAAACAGCCAGTAAATGAACTGCATTTAAATCTCCTTTGGCTGAAATAAACATTTGTAACTTTTCATTTGAGATATTAAAATGTTTAGCTGCTCTTTCACACAAATTTTCTAAAATTTCTAAAGTTGTTGAATTTGAAACGATTTGTTTTAACGATAGTTTAACTTGCTGATCCTCTTCCGCATCTGAACTCGTTTTTACTGATTTTTTTTGTTGTTCAAATTCAGACTTATCTTCATTTGATTTTCTTGTTCGTTTATTTGCTAGCGGTAGGTCAATAAAATGTGAAAATTGATTAGATTGAGATTCCTGAATGCCAAAAGTATTTATTTCTATTTGTTCAATCCGTCTATCTAAGCTTTCAATAGGTGGACAAGTATCTGGGTTTCCAACACGAATGCTTGAAGTCACTTGCGAACAAAAAGATATTTTACTTAAATCTTCAGCTGCATTGATTGTTTTAGTAGCCGTTAACTCGACTGGATTAGTTTCATTAGTATGAGTGGCTGTTAATGTCTGGTATGACCGCCCTCCAACTGGATGTTCTTTATTTAATTCTTTTGACTCAAAATTATTTTCAGAAACAAAGCTTTGAGAAGAACTAATAGGCTTAGGAAATGGATTGGGATCATTCATAAAAAAACCTAAAATTTGAATTATTAAATTATTTTTTTTGCAAAAACAATTTACAAC
>NZ_BCPZ01000221.1:0-156 GCF_001950615.1 Candidatus Protochlamydia sp. W-9 | reverse complement strand
AACCTGAATTTTGGGTTTTTAGGCAGCCATTAACAATAAGCGATGCTGCTCTGCTAAGTTTATCGATGGCTTTTTAGGTTGGTGAGTATAAGCAACAATCCCAGCTAATAGATTAATTAAAAAATTTCCGGCATTTCTGTGGCGTGTATGTTCAAT
>NZ_BCPZ01000220.1:0-2643 GCF_001950615.1 Candidatus Protochlamydia sp. W-9 | reverse complement strand
GCTCATAAAAACCAACTCTGAGTGAAGAGTAAGCGCCGCAATCTCTTGCGCATGGAGATAGCCTTTGGGATGAATTTCGTCGGGAGCAAGCTTAAAAAGCCCTTCAAAAACGGAGTGCAGATCGAGCTTTTCTTCAGGCTTTGCGCCTATCGAGCCATGACAGGCAAGATGTATCCAGCGCGCATCTAGCATCCCATCTATAGCGCGTTCGACTGTAGCGTTGTCTTGTAAAAGAGTTTTTTCTGGAGTTGTTTTAAGAAAGGGAGCGACAATTGTTTGAGCTTCTTTTTCTGCAAATTCTAGCTCTTCTTTTGGATAAGGTGTTGTAGGATTTCCAATCACGAGAGAGCTTTCTGAAAAGTCTTTGGGGATTTCATTCAATAATTTGAGTATTTCAATGGAAGGAGCAATAGAAATGGGATGCTTTTCTATGAAATATTTTCCCTCTTTATCTAAGAAGGCAGCGAAGGGAATTTGAGCGAGAAAATTGTCGGGAATAATGGTCACGACTTGCTGGTGGTCTTTGGGAAGATAATCTTCAAGTGGAGCAACCAGAGCTTCATACCAAAGAGAAAGGCGCTTTTTAAAAGCTTGCGAATTTGAAGGATGAGTACCTCCATTTAACTCCCCACGAGTTAGTTCCTCTAAAAAAGATTCCAGAGGTGTTTCAATAGTTCTTGTCTCAGCAATAAAGGGAAACGTTTTGAAAACCTGTTTTGCTGCTTTAAACTCTTCTATCAAAATTCCAAGGGGTAGTTGCTGGCAGATAATTTTACCTTGAGAAGGGATAATCCATACGGTAATGCTGTTCGTGCTTTCGGAAGCAAACGAATAAACGATCAAGCAAGTGTTCAACTTATTGGCAAGAGCTTGCATTTCCTGGATTGTGAGTCCGGAAGAAGACAATAAGTCGTCCTTTTGAAATTGAAATTTTTTTGACAGAGCGGAAACTAAAGCACGCGAGCGTCTAAAATCTGTGATTTGCAAGGCTTCCTCAGTTTTATCCTGTTTTAGGAGAAGTTTTTCTAGTTTTAGAAGGGATATCGCTTGCTCTTCAAAAAAAGTAATTTGCCAGTGGCTATGATTTTTAAGTTCTTGATGTAATGCAGCAAAAATGTCGATGCTTTTTCGATAATTCTCTTCTGCTAGCTTAAGGTTAGACTTTCCATATAATTCCCCTAAGTAGTGATAGCCTACCGCTTGATTGCGGCGATCTTCAGATTCTTGAGACAAACAAATAAAATTTTCAATATTTTGAATCGCCTGTTCTTTTCCCGTAGCATCATAGCATAGACCTAGGCCAATAAGGCTGTTTGTTTTTATCTCTTGATTACCAATTTTATTGGCTTCTTCATACAGTTCAAGTGCTTTAGCAAAATGACCTTTTTCATAAAGAAGATTCGCCATATTTATTAAAATCGTAGCTCTTGCATTAACATTTTCTGTTATTTTTAATGCTTTGGCATAGCATTTTATGCTCTTAGGATAGTCTCTCTTATTGCAGTACGCATTACCGAGATTGATAAGTGCTGTTACCAAGTCGTCTTTAGAAAGGGGGATTTTCTCAGCAATCTCTAAAGCTTGCATTTGATAATCAACTTCTCTCTCATAATCTCCAAAAGCACCATAAATGCTCCCAAGAACTTTTAAAGCACTGAATTTGCTAACAAATATATCTAATTCATTTACTTGAACTGACGACAGATGCTGCGTTAACTCTAAAGTTTTCTCAGCATAGGAAATAGCTTTCTCATATCGCCCAAAATCGTTAAAAAAGTTCGTTAATTTTCCATAAATTTTGATTGCATTAAGAAAGTCGTTTTTCGGAAGAATTTCAAGTGCCTTTTGATATGCCTCTTCAGCTGGCTGATAGCGTTGAGCGTTAGCATGAGCGCGACCGATCCCAATGTAAATCCAGGCTTTTTCAGACTTATTTTCTGTCAAATTCAATGCATTTTGATAGCATCGAATCGCCTCTATATTATTATTGATAACAAGATAAGCATTTGCAAGACCGACAAGAGCTAAGCTTTCACTTTTAGGATCTTGTAGCGTTTTGGCGATAGCTTGAGCTTTTTCATAAAAAGGAAGCGCTTGCCCACCTTCTCCTAGCTCTAAGTAAAGTTTACCTATATTCGTTAAATAAATAAATATGGCATAAGGATCATCTAACTCGCGCGCTATTTTCAATGCTTTTTCGCTATGAAAAATAGCCATTGGACAGTCTCCAAAAAGTTGATACAAGGTTGCAAGGTTTTCATGCGTCTGCATGATGCTAACAAGTACTTCTTTGTTTTGGGACATTTCTGAAAGTTTCTGTATTAAAAGTTTTAAAAAGGTTGTTGCATAGGAGATAGCGCGGTTAAAATCCTGTTGATTCCCATAATAATCTGCTATGATTTTTAAAAGTGCTAAAGGTATTTCTCTGTTTTTATGGATGATAGATTTTTGTCCCTCAATTTCTTTTGCGAAAGCTTCAGGTAAAGGTTCAAAAAGCCTCAAAACGGATTTCTCTAAATTTTTTGGAATAAACGGACTAATTTTCTCCTCATAGGCTAATTGATAAAGGCTGTCTTTCCAGCGCTCCATATGGCTTAGAATTGCTTCTCTATTTTGAATAAGTAGGTTAGCGCAGTGATTGCC
>NZ_BCPZ01000219.1:0-2679 GCF_001950615.1 Candidatus Protochlamydia sp. W-9 | reverse complement strand
GCTCATAAAAACCAACTCTGAGTGAAGAGTAAGCGCCGCAATCTCTTGCGCATGGAGATAGCCTTTGGGATGAATTTCGTCGGGAGCAAGCTTAAAAAGCCCTTCAAAAACGGAGTGCAGATCGAGCTTTTCTTCAGGATTTGCGCCTATCGAGCCATGACAGGCAAGATGTATCCAGCGCGCATCTAGCATCCCATCTATAGCGCGCTCGACTGTAGCGTTGTCTTGTAAAAGAGTTTTTTCTGGAGTTGTTTTAAGAAAGGCAGCGACAATTGTTTGAGCTTCTTTTTCTGCAAATTCTAGCTCTTCTTTTGGATAAGGTGTTGTAGGATTTCCAATCACCAGAGAGCTTTCTGAAAAGTCTTTGGGGATTTCATCCAATAATTTGAGTATTTCAATGGAAGGAGCAATAGAAATGGGATGCTTTTCTATGAAATATTTTTCTTCTTTGTCTAAAAATGCGGCGAAGGGAATTTGAGCGAGAAAATTGTCGGGAATAATGGTCACGACTTGCTGTGGGTCTTTGGGGAGATAGGATTCAAGTGGAGCAATGAGAGCTTCATACCAAAGAGAAAGGCGCTTTTTAAAAGCTTGCAAAACAGCAGAGTTTGCACTCTCATCGATATCTCCTCGGGTTAGCTCATCTAGAAAAGCATACGTAGCGGAACTACGAGTTTTTTTCGGACGAAGAAAAGGCCTTCTTTTAGCAACTGTTGGCTCAACAATAAAAGGGAACGTTTTGAAAACTTGCGTTGCTTCTTTGACCTCTTCTGCCAAATTGCCAAGAGATAGTTGTTGGCAGATTATTTCCCCTTGAGAAGGAATAACCCAAGCAGTGATATTGTCCGTGCTCTCGAAAGAAAACGAATAAAGGATAAAGCACGTATTCATCTTATGGGCAAAAGCTTGCATTTCTTGGACTGTGAGTCTAGAAGAGATTAAAGAATCATCCTTTTGAAATTTAAATTTTCCTGTAAGAGCGGATATCAAGGCACGAGAACGTCTAAAGTCTGTAACCTGCAGAGCTTCCTCGATTTTGCTCTGTTTTAGGAGAAGCCTTTCTAGTTTTAGAAGGGGTATCGCTTGCTCTTCAAAAAAAGTAATCTGCCAGTGGCTATGATTTTTAAGCTCTTGATGTAATGCGGCAAAAATGGCGATGCTTTTTCGATAATTCTCTTCTGCTAGCTTAGGGTCAGACTCTTCATATAGTTCCCCTAAATAGTGATAGCCTACCGCTTCACTGCGGCGATCTTCTGATTCTTGAGATAAACAAATAAATTTTTTAATACTTTGAATCGCCTGTTCTTTATTTCCCTTAGCATCATAGCATAGACCTAAACCGATAAGGTTATGTTTTTTTATCTCTTGATTACCAATTTTATTGGCTTTTTTATACAGTTCAAATGCCTTAGCAAACATATGGTTTTCACAATAAAGATTCGCCATATTTATTAAAACCGTAGCTCTTGCATTAACATTTTTTGTTATTTTTAATGCTTTAGTATAGCATTCTATGCTTTTAGGATAGTCTCTCTTATTGCAGTACGCATTGCCGAGATTAATAAATGCTGCTTCCTGGTAGTTTTTAAATGGAGTTATTTTCTCAGCAGTCTCTAAAGCTTGCATTTGATAATCAATTTCTCTCCCATAATCTCCAAAAGCACCATAAATGCTCCCAAGAATTGTTAAAGCACTGAATTTGCTAACAAATGCCTCTAATTCATTTACTTGAATTGAGGGATGCTGCATTAACTCTAAAACTTTTTCAAGCTGGGAAATAGCTTTTCCATATTGGCCAAAATGATTAAATAATATGGCTAAGCTTTTATGAATTTTTATTGCAAGAAAAAAGTCATCAGGTGCAAGTAATTCAAGTGCCTTGTGGTAGGCCTCTTTAGCTAGCTGATAGCATTGAGCTTCAGCATGGGCGCGACCAATCCCCGAGTAAATCCAGGCTTGTTTGAATTTCTTGTCTGTCAAATTCAATGCAGTTTGAAAACATGAAATTGCCTCTGTATTATTATTGATAATAAGATAAGCATGTGCAAGACCATTAAGAATTTGGCTTTTATTTTCAGAATCTTGTAACGTTTGCGCTATAACTTGAGCTTTTTGAAAAAAAGGAAGCGCGAGCTTGCCTTGTTCCTGTACTGCGTAAATGAGGCCTATGCCTTTTAAAGAAACAATTATTGCATAAGGATTGCATAACTCCTGCGCTATTTCCAATGCTTTTTTACTATGATAAATGGCCGTCGGATACTGCCTAAGAAGTTGATTCCAACTAGCAAGATTTGTATGAATTTGTATACTTTTAACAAGCACTCCTTCCTTATGAGATATTTTCGGAAGTTTCTGTATTAGAAGTTTTAAAAAGGTTGTTGCATAAGAGATAGCGCGATTAAAATCCTGTTGATTCCCATAATAATCTGCTATAATTTTTAAAAGTGCTAAAGGTATTTCTCTGTTTTTATGGATGATAGATTTTTGTCCCTCAATTTCTTTTGCGACAGCTTCAGGTAAAGGTTCAAAAAGCCTCAAAAGGGATTTCTCTAAATTTTTTGGAATAAACGGACTAATTTTCTCCTCATAGGCTAATTGATAAAGGCTGTCTTTCCAGCGCTCCATATGGCTTAGAATTGCTTCTCTATTTTGAATAAGTAGGTTAGCGCAGTGATTGCC
>NZ_BCPZ01000218.1:0-248 GCF_001950615.1 Candidatus Protochlamydia sp. W-9 | reverse complement strand
AGAAGTGTTTAAATGTTCTGTCATTGAAACGATGAAAGAGAAGCAAAATCGTTAGCACTTCACTTAAAGGTCTTCTAAAAGTTTTTTTGCGAATTTTCCTTTTTGTCTAATCCATTTGTTTTTGGGAACACATTTGGTAAAATTGATTAGAAAAATCACCCACAAGACAAAACAGTTTGATCATCTCTATCTCACTCATTTTGGCCTCTTTCTTGAGTTTTTATTCTGGAAAACAAAATTTTCTAACA
>NZ_BCPZ01000217.1:0-144 GCF_001950615.1 Candidatus Protochlamydia sp. W-9 | reverse complement strand
GTCTACTCCATTTGTTTTTGGGAACACATTTGGTAAAATTGATTAGAAAAATCACCCACAAGACAAAACAGTTTGATCATCTCTATCTCACTCATTTTGGCCTCTTTCTTGAGTTTTTATTCTGGAAAACAAAATTTTCTAACA
>NZ_BCPZ01000216.1:0-144 GCF_001950615.1 Candidatus Protochlamydia sp. W-9 | reverse complement strand
TTTTATTGATTTTCCATCGATAGATGTTTGCCACAATAAACGCATAAAAAGAAACAAGGTCTTTAAAGGTTTAGCAAAGAGGGGGAAAACAACTTCAGGATGGTTTTTCGGGTTTAAATTGCATCTCATGGTCAATGAGAAAGG
>NZ_BCPZ01000215.1:0-158 GCF_001950615.1 Candidatus Protochlamydia sp. W-9 | reverse complement strand
GGCATATATGACTCCAAGATTATATTGAGCTTTTGCATCGCCTTGGTCTGCCAAAAGTTTAGTTGGTAAAAATGAGGGAGAAGAAGAGTAAATAATTTTACTTTTTTTACCGCTCCAAAAAGACTTCCAATCTTCTCGAACACTTTCAGAAAAAAGCC